>NZ_JAUBQN010000098.1:0-3783 GCF_036701295.1 Microcoleus harperi Pol14_C6
AAGTTCTTTACCCAATTGGATAGTGATGAAGTTTTCAAAGCTTCAGCTAATCCCACTTATCGATTTTTACACGATCGCGTCCAGCAAGCCGCATATTCACTGATTCCCGATTCACAGAAAAAAGCAACTCATCTCAAAATCGGACAATTACTGCAGCAAAATTTTTCAAAAATAGAGCTAGAAGAAAAACTGTTTGATATTATCGGGCATTTGAATCGAGGAATTGAGTTAATTACCCAACCTAGTGAACGAGAAGCCTTAGCTAAACTGAACTTGGCAGCCGGTTGTAAAGCCAGAAATTCTACCGCGTACATGGCAGCCAGAGTTTATCTACAAGTGGGGGTTGAGCTACTGGCCGCCAACTGCTGGCAAAGCCAGTATGAATTAACCGTGAACCTATATGTTGCTGCTGCCGAAGCTGCCTATTTGAATGCTGACTTTGACGGCATGGAAGAGATAGCAGTACAAGTGTTGGAAGCAGCCCAGACAATCTTAGACAAAATCAAAATTTACGAAATTCAAATCGCCGCCCAGACAGCACAGAGCAAGTCACTAGAAGCCATTGCAGTAGCAAGAGATGCACTCTGGCAATTGGGGGTTGAACTACCCACCGAAGCTGACGAAGCTTTGATTGGTAAAGCGCTAGAAGCCGTTGCCAGCCAACTCCAAGGTAGACGGATTGAAGAGCTAGTTAATCTGCCGGTGATAACTGATGCCAAGGCTCAGGCTGCCATGCCACTATTAGCAACATTATATTCTCCTGTCTTTCTGGGAATGCCCGGTTTGCTGCCCCTACTTAGCTGCAAGATGGTGAGTTTATCGCTCTCCTTTGGGAATGCGCCAGCATCGACGGTGGGGTATGGGATTCACGGACTGGTGTTGTGTGCCTTTTTGGGAGATGTGGAAACGGGGTATGCCTTTGGTAAATTAGCACTCTTATTGCTTGATAGGTTCAATGTCCGGGAATTCAAGTCCATGATTCTGAATCTATTTGGAGCCTTTATTCAGCATCGCAAAGAAGCAATGAGGGCAGTGATGCTGACGACGAAAGATAGCTATAGGTTGGGCATGGAAACTGGCGATTTTCTAAGTGCTGGCTACAGCATGGTCACTTACAGCTATATGAACTTTTTCAGTGGAGTAGAACTGAGCAATTTGGAATCAGAAATAGCAAGTTACAGCGCCGCCTTGGCTCAGGTAAAGCAATATTCGGCTCAGATTTATGTAGATATGGTGCGGCAGACGGTGAATAACTTAAAGGAAGTCGAGATGTCGGATTGCTTAATAGGCAAAGCCTACGATGAAACAGTGATGATGCCCAAGCATAATCAGGATTATGAATTCACTGCCATCGCCGAGCTTTATATCTACAAACTGTTGCTTGCTTACTGCTTTGGTAACTACAAAGAGGCGAACAATTATATTAGCAAAGCCCAGCCATATTTGATAGCAGTACCGGGATGTATTTTTATTCCCATTTTCCATTTCTATGCAGCCCTGACGCATCTGGCAGTGTTTTCCACACATCCTGAAATTGAGCAAGCTTCCATTCTTGCCTCTGTGGAAACCCATCAAACGACTCTGCACCAGTGGGCGCAAAATGCTCCCACGAATCATCTGCATAAATGGTATTTGGTTGAAGCAGAACGGCAGCGGGTTTTGGGTTACAAGGCAGATGCACTTGAAATGTACGATCGCGCTATCCAACTCGCTAAAGAAAATCTATTCATCAACGAAGAAGCCCTCGCAAACGAACTAGCAGCTAAATTCTACTTGGAATGGGGCAAAGAAAAAGTAGCTCAAGCCTACATGATTGAAGCGTATTATTGTTATGCCCGATGGGGAGCTAAAGCCAAAATTGAGGATTTGGAAAAACGTTATCCTCGCCTACTCGGTATTATCCTTCAGCAAGCTCAAGCCTTTAGTTCATTAAAGGAAACGATCGCCCGCGGAACAATTACTTATAATACCAACTCTTCTAGCAGCAACTCTGAATTTCTCGATTTGCCTACTCTGCTCAAAGCCTCTCAAGCCATTTCTGGGGAGATTGAACTAGATAAACTCCTGACTACTCTCCTAAAAATAGCGATCGCAAATGCTGGGGCAACTAAGTGTGCCTTATTGCTCAAACAAAAACAGTATTTACAGGTAGCGGCTATTGTAGCAGAGGGACATGAACCTGAGCTATTACCATCAATACCTCTAGAATCAAGTCAGGATGTACCCATTAGTTTGGTTAACACTGTCAAGCGTAGTTTGAAACCTTTGGTAATAGTTGATGCTAGGGTAAGTTCCCAGCTTGCGAGCGATCGCTATATTGAACAGAACCAGCCGATCAGTGTTCTTTGTATTCCAATTCTTAATCAAGGGCAGTTGATAGGAGTTTTATACCTGGAAAATAACCTGACG
Organism: Microcoleus harperi Pol14_C6; assembly: GCF_036701295.1. Lineage (NCBI taxonomy): Bacteria > Bacillati > Cyanobacteriota > Cyanophyceae > Oscillatoriales > Microcoleaceae > Microcoleus > Microcoleus harperi. The sequence goes on from NZ_JAUBQN010000098.1 coordinate 2,410, forward strand.
GTTGGGGCGTTTACCAGCGATCGCATTGAAGTGCTAAATATGCTGGCTTCTCAAGCTGCTATTTCCTTAGAAAATGCCCGTTTGTATCAAGAATCTCAACAAGCCTTAACCGAACTCAAACAAGCACAAATAAAAATAGTTCAAAGTGAAAAAATGTCAGCGTTGGGAAACTTAGTGGCTGGGGTTGCTCACGAAATTAATAATCCAGTTGGTTTTCTGGTTGGTAATATTCAACCCGCCTTAGAGCATATCCAAGATTTGTTTGGATTGCTCGATTTGTATCAAGAAAAATATCCCCAAATCGATCCAGATATTCAAGATGAAATCGAGAACATCGATCTTGACTACATCCGGGAAGATTTACCGAAATTAGTAGGTTCTATGCAGGAAGGCGTGAAGCGGATTCGGGATATTAGTACCAGTCTACGAACCTTCTCCCGTGCCGATACTAACTATCCCGTAGCTTGCAATATCCACGATGGCATCGATAGCACCATTATGATCCTGAAACATCGGCTCAAGGCTAACGAAAATCGTCCAGAAATCAAAGTGATTAAGGAATACGGTAACTTGCCACAAGTGGAGTGTTATGCCGGTCTGTTGAATCAAGTATTTATGAATTTGTTAGGTAATGCGATCGATGCTTTGGATGAATCAAATCAAAACCGAAATTATGCAGAAATTGTCAACAAGATTACCATTAAAACCGACCTGTCTCTGGATAAAAAACAAGCGATGATTCGCATCAAAGATAACGGTGTGGGCATGAGTGAAGCAGTGCAAGAGAAGATTTTTGATGAATTATTTACTACCAAGGAAGTAGGGAAAGGGACGGGGTTGGGATTGGCGATCGCTCGTCAAATTGTGGTTGAGAAACATGGAGGGGCGATCGAGGTAAATTCTCTATTGGGAGAAGGGACGGAGTTTACAATTTTCTTACCGATGAAAGGATAAGACTATATCGATAGATGGCAATATTTTTATTCAACAATGAAAAAAGAAGAGAAGCGGTAGAGTCTTTCTGCTGGGAGCGAAATCAGTTATCTCACCGTTAGACTTGACAAAGAGAAGTGTATAATAAGTTACAGAAGTCAATGTCTAAGATGGGGTAATCCAGATGAGTGCAGCAGTGGATTTGACAAACCGAGTTTCTGGATATCATCTGGTTGAGCAATTATACTGCGGTTCGAGAACCCTAGTTTATCGAGCCATTAGAGAAATCGATCGGCTTCCGGTTGTCATTAAACTATTAAATCGAGACTATCCCAGCTTCAGCGAACTGCTGCAATTCCGCAACCAGTACACCATCGCCAAAAACCTACGTCTGCCGGGAGTCGTTGAACCTTACAATTTAGAGTCCTATCGCCACAGCTA
>NZ_JAUBQN010000039.1:0-58748 GCF_036701295.1 Microcoleus harperi Pol14_C6
GCCGTGTGCCGGGAAACTGGCAAGCACGGTTCCGAATGGGAGGGAGAAGGTGGTAACATCTTCTCTCGACCCTACCTCCAAAGTGATCGTCACTCTGTGAAACGTTCCTGAGAAGCGATATTTTATGAAAGCAATCGCCCGATTTATGAGAGTTTTACAGTCTGTGAGATCCCAAAGTTTAGGTGCACCTACTTACTGACAGTACACAACGTGTTAAATTTAAATTTAATCACGGTAGTTAATGTTTAGTTGCATAAAGATAATTTTTCCTGCCTACCTACTTAAGCGCGTGGATCGGCGATCGGCTGTGGAGTCAATTGTTTAATCTTTAATCGACTCACCAAAGTTCAAGCTGCCAAATGGCGGCTGGGGAGTCAACTCTAAAATCTAAAATCTAAAATCTAAAATCTAAAATGGACTGACATTCCTTGCTTGAATCTATCAAAAGAGGGAACTTTTTTAACCGCTCGTCGGTGGATAACCTCTATCTAGAGAACGGTTCGTCCGAGCGCTCCGATCGAGTAAAAATAGAATGTCATATCTTGCTTTGTATTCTATGAAACTGAATTATTTTACGAAACGGCTTTCGACTTTAGGGCGCTTGATGGCTGCAACTGTGCTTTGCGTGTCAGCGATGGCTTTCGTGTGGTGTGGTGCGTTCTTCTCTAACACCGCAGCAATGGCCTCTCCTGCTGCAAACTCGATCGCAGCAGCAGATGCGGGCGATGCGGTTCAAGAAAAAGCCAGTAAAGATGCTGGACGAGCCAAGAACTTCATCCGAGATACAGAAGATAAAGTTAAGGAAACTGCCAAGACAAATGCTGCTAAAGTCGATCGAGCATCGGATGATGGTAGTGTAGTAGAGCGCAAAGCTAAGAAAGACGCCGCCACAATTGAGAAAAGAGCATCGGAAGATTCAGCTCGGACTCAGGAAGCAGTAGATAATACCAAGAATGCTGTAGAGCGCGCTGTTGACAGCATCAAGGATGTTTTTAGCAATTAGAAAATAAATAAGTAGGTAAGTGCAAAGCCCTTGTCTACTTAAGTAAGCGGGCATGAATAAACTGATGTGAGGGGGCGGGTTTTGACCTGAAAAAAGTCTGATAGCAAGAGCTACTTGCACTCACCCGCCCACCATATCTTATGGTTTTGTCGCTCTTGTCTGCTTACTTGAAACTGAAAAATTGATGTATAGCCTTTCTCAGTAACATAAGGTGCTCTCGAATCTAGGGAATAGGGCATACCTCACTTTATTGAGAACTGCTATAGCTTAAGCAAAATCTCTAGAGGGTTTGTAGAACCGACCCCAAACCATGCTTTAAAATTGCCGCAAAAAGCGCAAGTCGCTAGCATAAACCCGGCGAATATCGTCGATTTCATAAAGTACCATTGCGAACCGCTCGACTCCAAAACCGGCCGCAAACCCAGTATATTTTTCTGGGTCTAAACCGACTCCTTTAAGAACATTGGGATCGACCGTTCCGCAGCCCAAAACTTCCAACCATTTGCCGTTCCACTGCAAATCAACTTCAGCAGAAGGTTCGGTAAACGGAAAGTAACTCGTTCGGAAACGAATCGGCAAATCTTGCCCGAACATTTGCCGCAAAAACTCTTTAATTGTGCCTTTCAAGTCAGTAAATGTCAGACCTTCATCAATGGCTAAAAGTTCAATTTGGTGGAAAACTGCTGCGTGAGTAGCATCAACAGTATCGCGGCGGTAAACGCGGCCGGGAGAGACAATCCGAATCGGCGGTTTGTGCTGTTCCATGTAGCGAATTTGCACCGATGATGTCTGAGTCCGCAGCAACTCGCCGCCTGGTAGGTAAAATGTATCTTGCATATCCCGCGCTGGGTGGTCTGGCGGTGTGTTGAGCGCCTCGAAGTTGTAATAATCTGTTTCCATTTCCGGACCGTTGGCGACGGTGTATCCGAGGCCAACAAAGATATCGAGAGCGCGGTCTATGACGGCGTTTAAGGGGTGAACGCGGCCTTGGGGGCGAAAAATCCCCGGCATGGTGACATCGATGGTTTCTGAGGCTAATTTGGCTTGGATTTGGGCGGTTTGGAGGGCGGCGCGCTTGTCTTCTAAATCGGCTTGCAGGGCTTCTTTGACTGTATTGGCGATCGCACCTACTTTGGGCCGCTGGTCTGGCGACAGTTTGCCCATCATGCCTAAAATTTGAGATAGTTGCCCTTTTTTGCCGAGGTAGCCGACGCGCAACTGTTCGAGTTGTTCGAGGGTATTGGCAGTGGCGATCGCACTTTTGGACTCTTGACCGAGAATTTCTAGTTGAGTTTCAATGTCGCTTAGCTGGACAGTCATTTTGATTTTAGATTTTAGATTTTAGATTTTAGATTGATGGCAGTTTTGGGCCAAGTTGAGTTTAGCGCAATTTTGGCTCTACAGTCTTGTTGATTTTAGATTTTAGATTTTAGATTTTAGATTTTCGGCAGTTACGGATAATTTGTAATAGGTAATTCGATGTTAGAGCGATCGCCCTAGTTGAATCTAGTTTAGTATTGTTATAAGGCCTCTAAAAATTTCAATGAAACTTTTAATTAGCAACGACGACGGCATCTTTGCACAAGGCATCCGCAGCCTCGCCAACGCTCTCGCCGCCGCTGGCCACGACGTGAGCGTAGTTTGTCCCGACAGAGAGCGCTCCGCTACCGGCCACGGCCTTACCTTGCACCAACCCATCCGCGCCGAAATTGTCGAATCTATTTTTGAGCCTGCTGTCCAAGCTTGGGCTTGTTCGGGTACTCCCGCCGACTGCGTGAAACTTGCTTTGTGGGCTTTACTTGACAAACAGCCGGATTTTGTTCTTTCCGGTATCAACCACGGGCCCAATTTAGGCACCGATATCATCTGTTCGGGTACGGTTTCGGCAGCAATGGAAGGAATTATGGAAGGAATTCCCAGCATTGCTTTCAGCCTCGCCAGCTTTACTTCGCAGGAATTTGGGCCGGCGGTGGATTTCGCTGTCACCTTGCTGGCACAGTTGGAAAAACAGCCAATGGCGAAACCGATGCTGTTGAATGTCAACATACCAGCAGTCACACAAGCAGAAATTACCGGAGTTGCGATCGCCCGTCAAGGCATTCGCCGCTATTTCGACATATTTCAAAAGCGCACAGATCCGCGCGGCAAAACTTATTATTGGCTAGCTGGGGAATTGTTAGAAGATGTAGAAGAAATCGCTGATTCGGCGGTGCCGCATGATATTCCTACAGACGTACAAGCTATTCGCGACAACAGAATAACCGTAACTCCCTTGCAATATAATCTCACCTGTGCTCCAGACTTGCACTCGTTGGGGGGTTGGCATTTTGAAAGTTTTCCCAAGCAGTGAGTTCCGATCGACCCGATCGGAGCGGTAAACTAGGAATTAAGGAAAAGTGCCTCTCAAGGTCTATACCTTAAGCGTTAACACAGGCTCCCAATTACTTGTTAGTTTTTTTTAATCAAGAAAAACAGTTATGAACGCTCCCACCTATAACACTCATTCTGTCACTTGCCCGATCTGCAACCGTTCTAGCGTCGTAGGCCCCGTCGGGATGGTCAGTGGACTATTCACTTGTCCCCACTGCCATTCTCATATGGTAATTAGCTGGAGCGGTCATTTTGTGCGCGATCCTTTTAGTCTTAAACAACTGACGGTGGGAAAGATGCTCAGGCGCGAGAGCAGACCGTTAGCTCGCCTTCAGCGGGATTTTGGGCTGGGTAAGCCTTTTCCGCTGATTGCAATTTTGGGGAGTGTGGTCTTTTTCGGGTGTGCGCTAGCCGCTACGGAACAATCGCTACCCCGACAGAATTCACTTCAAGGATTTTTAGAGTGGGTGAGCGGAACTGGTAATTCCCAAGATGTCTCACGTTAACATTTCTTAAAAAAGATTGTGACAGATACTGCGTGCAAATATCTATTCCTTTAGGTAGAAATCACACTATTTTAGCAATTGCATCCATCTTGAGCTACGGGTAAGCACTTAGACGCCGTGTCCTTCATCCTATGTCCAAAAATGTCAAAACCCCCAGTGCGGCAGGGGTTTTAACCCCTGCCTCAAAGCTCAAGTCGGGTGGGCTTAAGTATCACTAGGGTGTTTGAGGTTAAGTTGACACAGATTGCATCGCTCAATTTAGAAACTCAGCAATTTTTCTAACTGCTGTTTCCAAAATTGCTGGCGACTCAACTAAGGCAAATCGCACGTAGCCTTCTCCTGATTTCCCGAAACCGGCACCGGGGGAAGCTGCGACTCCTGTACTCTGTACTAACTGAGTGCAAAATTTTACGGAATCTTGGGCCCAAGGTTCCGGTAGTTTCGCCCAGACGTACATGGTGGCGGGGGGTACGGGTACTTGCCAGCCGATGCCCTGTAGCGCGTTTACAAAGGCATCCCGCCGTTTTCTGAAGGTTTCTACGCTGCTTCTGACGGTATCTTGGGGGCCTGTTAATGCGGAGATCGCTCCGTTCAAAATCCCTCGGTATTGGTTGAAGTCCACTGCGGCTTTTACCTGGCGCAGCGCTGCAATTAGTTCGGAATTGCCGATCGCATATCCGACCCGAAAACCTCCCATACTGTAGGATTTGGATAGTGTAAAAAACTCGATCGCCACACTCTTATCTCGATCGGCCTGAAATATTGACGGCGCCATCAATTTTCGATATTCTTCCTCATTACCAGACTCTGCCTGTATGAGAGAATTGCGATCGTCAAACACCAAATCCACATAAGGGAAATCGTGAACTAAAACAAGTTGATGTTCCCGACAAAAAGCCACAGCTTTCTCAAAAAAAGCTACCGGGGCGATCGCAGTTGTAGGATTGTGAGGATAGCTCAAAACCATCATCTTCGACTGAGCCAGCACTGCTGTCGGAATATCTTCAAATATCGGCAAAAACGAATTTTCTGCTAATATCGGCATCGGATAAATTTGACCGCCGGCCAAATGCACACCGCCCGCGTGGGAAGGATATCCCGGATCGAGCAACAAAGCAAAATCTCCAGGGTTGAGTACAGCTAAAGGCATATGCGCCGTGCCTTCTTGGGAACCAATTAACGGCAGCACTTCTGTTTCTGGATTGACTGCAATCCCAAATTTTTGTTCGTACCAAATAGCTGCTGCTTCCCGAAAATCTCTTGTGCCGTTAAATAGCAAATAGCCGTGAGTGCTGGTGTCGGAAAGAGAATGTGCGATCGCATCTGTAATGTGAGCAGCCGTCGGCAAATCCGAAGAACCCAGAGACAAGTCAATCACATTTTGCCCCGCTGCTCTAGCTTGAGCTTTTGCCCGATCCATATCGGCAAATACATTAAATTGCAGTGGCTCTAAACGTTTAGCAAATTGCATATTTTCTCTAATTTTGGGAGATTTTAATGAATCTTTGTATATTGGGTAAATAATTATTTATTTTTATCTTGCATTTTTATTGGCTTTGTAAAAGTTTTTTTACTAACCGCAGAGAGCGCAGAGAGCGCAGAGTCAGAAAGGAACATTGAGGAGCAAAGAGAGATGTTAAAAAAAATATTTGCGATTGCTATAATTGTAAGTTGGGAGTTTGAAACTCCCGGATCGTATCCAAACTTTATAAGTGAGCGTCGAGCAAACCGACCAAAGTTTGTTTAGTAATAGCTCCCTCGTGAGAAAGCACTACTTCGGCATTTTTAAACAGCCTGAGAGCTGGGACTCCTTCTACTTTATACTGCTTGACAGTATTAGGATTGGGGTCAATTTCCATTTTAACGACTTTCAGGCGATCGCTGTAGTTGGCCGCCACCCAGTCTACCGAAGGCGCGATCAGTTTACAAGGCCCGCACCAACTAGCCCAAAAATAGGCAAGCACTGGTTGCTCAGCTTTCAGGACTTCTGTTTCAAATTTTTCGTCGTTAATGACAATTACACTGTTGCTCATGGTTCTGCGATTATTTTTTCTATTTATTTCTAAAGCACCGACGGGCGTGAAACTTGCATCAACTGAGAAGACAGGCCCAAAAAACTGTTACTAATTTTAAAACATTCTGCGAATTATTGAGTGCAAACTCAGGACTGGGGACTGATGGCTAATTCTGTATGGCGTTTAATTCCACTGTTGTCGGCGTCTGGTAGCGTGCAGATGGCGATCGACGAATGGCTGCTGGAACAGCATCTAGCGGGCAAAAATCCGCCAACTCTGCGATTTTACACTTGGCAACCGCCGGTGATTTCCTTGGGCTACCACCAGCGCAGGTGGCCGGAGTTTTGGCAGCAGTTGTCTTGGCAGGGAATGCCTGTAGAGTTGGTGAGGAGGCCCAGCGGCGGGCGCGCCGTGCTGCACCAAGGGGATTTAACTTATGCAGTTGTGGCGTCGGGATTTGGAAGCAGCCGTATGAAAGCTTATCAGACTATTTGCGAGTTTTTGATTGAGGGTTGGAGGGCGATGGGTTTGGATTTGCAGTACGGGGAAGCAGGAAGGGGTTATATTCACAATCCGAATTGTTTTGGTACTGCGACGGGTGCAGATTTAGTTACACTTGATGGCTGCAAGTTAATTGGTAGCGCGCAATTGCGACGGGGTGATGGTATTTTGCAGCACGGTTCGATGCGTTTGCAGCCGGATGTTAAATTATTTTCTCAAGTTTTTGGGGAGGAATTAATTCGTGTGCAATTACCTCTATCTGAAGGGGGAGATAATTTGATTGCCACTGTAATTGATGTTTTGAGTGCGGCGGCTTGTCGGTGTTTTTCAATTGATTTGAAAGTTCAGGCACTTTCGGATCGGGAATGGCAGGATATAGCAGATGTTGAAGCAAAAAGGAAGAAGGAAAATATATTAGATACTAGATACCTAACTTCTTGAAAAAGTCGGGTATCTCGCTAAAATCGCCAATCTAAAATCGGAAAACTCATCTATGGCTGCTGCTCAATTTCAACGATCGGCTCTTTGGCAATGTGGCCCAATTTCACTGAATCCAGCAAGCTTTCCCAATCAGCCGTTAATTCTGCATCATTAGGATTAGCGCGACGAGCGGCTGCTAGATTGCTGAGGGCATCTAGCCAAATTCCATTCTTAGCATAAATAACGGTTTTCTGCCGCGGATCGGCCTTCTCTAATTGACTGCGGATATCTGGACTGAGTTCAACTCGACGCACAATACCTGTTTCCAACAAATCTACGGATGGGTCTAGACTGTCGCAAATCAATGCAACAGACCAACGGTAATTTTTGCCTACTTGCAAGGGCGACACATTTTTATTTGCGGGGATAGTAACACTGATTACCCCTGATAAATTGGTAATTGTGACATCCTGTTCATAAATAATCTCGCCGCTGCTTTCATCTTCTATGATAAATTCGGCTAACTTCGCATCTGTTTGAGGCAAGTAGAAAAAGAAGGTTGGATAGTCCGAAACAGTTCGTCCCATCTTATTTGTAGGCACTAAGACTGTGAAACTTAGCTGACTACTGCTCCCACAGCCATTCCCCACTAATCCTCTGTGTGTACCTCCCTGTCTAGTAGACGGCGCGATATCTTCGGGCTCAACGAAGCGCGGCCCTGCCGGTTGAGCGTTGGGTGGACTGCTCGGTGGGTTTATTTGCGGGGGTTGATCACCGAAGCGCGGCCCTGCCGGTTGAGTATCCTCTGGCTTGTCAGGTGTGTTTATTTGTGGCCGTCCCAAAACGGCAAGTTGGGAAATGTTGAGTGTGGCGATCCATACTACCGCTGCCATTGATGTCAGGTGGATGATAAACTTAGTAGTTTTTTTTATTGGCTTCATGAATGTTTAGGGATAGATGCTGTTTATTTACCTTTTTTTCATTCCCAAAATGCCGTAAACATTAACTTTTTGTTACCTGCCTTTTAAAAGTAAAGCTCCCCCAGATTCTACTTCAACTTTCCCTGCCAGATGCAGTAAAGTTTCTTCTGCAATTAATATCTGGCAAGTTTCCTCTTGTCGCTCCTGTTGGCAACTTTCCAGGCGAGAGGCAATATTTACGCTGTCGCCCCTCGCTTTATATTCTAAGTTTTGAAATTGATTTGAAAGTGTAGCCTCTTTCAGAAGAGGAAAGGCTGGCCATACAGGACTTGCGAACTCCGACCCCTAGAAACCGGGTTTTTGAGCGAATCTGCGGGCGACAAGGAAATTTTTTCGTCCATCAAAGCTGGTGTCTGGCCACCCCCTGCTATGCAATAAACTATGGCTGCGAGGGGGGATCAATTTGAACGATCGGCTCTTTGGAAATTTGGCCCAATTTCACTGAATCCAGCAAGCTTTCCCAATCAGCCGTTAATTCTGCATCATTAGGATTAGCGCCACGAGCGGCAGCTAGATTGCTGAGAGCCTCTTGCCAAATCCCATTCTTAGCATAAATAAAGGTTTTCTGGCGCGCATCCGCCTTCTCTAATTGACTGCGGATATCTGCACTGAGTTCAACTCGGCGCACAATACTTTCTTCCAACATATCTGCGGATCTGTCTTGAGCGTCACAAATCAATGCAACAGACCAACGGTAATTTTTGCCTACTTGCAAGGGGGACACATTTTTATCGGCGGGGAGACTAAAACCGATTACCCCTGATGAATTGTTAGTTTTTAGGGTTGTTTGATAAATCTGCTTCCCGTTTTCATCTTTCAGAACAAATTCGGCTAATTCTGCCTCTGTTTGAGGCAAGTAGAAAAAGAATACAGGATATTCCGAAACAGTCCGTCCGATTTTATTTTCTGGTATCAAGGCTGTAAACTCTATCTCACCCTTCACGCATTTACTTGCTGTGCGCGTCACTCCCCCTAGATCGCCCGGTAACATATCTTCAATAGGCTGAACCAAGCGCGGCCCTCCCGATTGAGTATTGTCTGGCTTGTCAGGTGTGTTTATTTGTGGCCGTCCCAAAACGGCAAGTTGGGAAATGTTAAGTATGGCGATCGATACTACTGCTGCAATTGATGTCAGGTGGATGATAAACTTAATATTTTTTTTCATTTTTTTCAGGACTTTTCAGGAAGAGATTCTGTCTTTTTATTACTTTTTAATTCCCAAAATGCGGTAGACATTAACTTTTTGTTCCCTGCCTTTTAACGGTAAAGCTCCCCAAGATTCTACTTCAAATTTCCCTGCCAGATGCAGCAAGGTTTCTTCTGCAATCAATATGCGGCAAGTGTCCTCTTGCCGATCCTTTTCGCAGCTTTCGAGCCGAGAGGCAATATTTACGCTGTCGCCGATCACTCCATATTCTAAACGGGTTGCGCCTCCCAGACTACCCACCATCACAGGCCCTGTAAAGATTCCTACTCGCATTTTTGCGGACGGCAAACCGCGTGTGAGCCAATTTTGATTCATTTCTGGCAAGCGGGAACTGATGGCTAGAGCGCAAGATACAGCGAGGCGAGCATCTTCGGCAATTTCTTCTGGAGTGGTGCGGGGAATAGGTACGCCAAATACTGCCAGCATTCCATCGCCGGTAAATTTATTAATCACGCCTTGATGTGCTTGAACTTCTTGGGCCATTGCTGATAAATACTCATTTAACCAACTCATTACTACTTCTGGCGGTAGTTTTTCGGAGATTGTACTAAAACCTTGCAAGTCGGTCAGTATGATGGTAGCAGTAAGTTTTTGCCCTGGCAATAAGCCAGATTCGAGCAGATGGACGCGCTCTTTCCACAGGGCATTTGCGATCGCGGGTGAAGTTTGTTGTCCTAATAATTTCATCACAATCCCTTGCTGTTGCCTCGACTGCTCGTATTTATAGGTGATTGTGACTCCTGCGGTGATTAAAAGTGCCAGGGTTGGGGCAATTAAAGGTATCCATCCCTGTTGAGTGAATAGGAAAAAGGTGAATCCGAATAATGAGCCGAAACCTGCGATCGTACTTGCCATCAAACTCAGCGATTTTTCTAGCCGCCAAGCTAAACAGCCGCCCACTGCACTCCAAACAGCTATCCACAGTATTTCTTGCCATTCGTCCCAATACCAAAAGATCCCTTTGCCGTCTAAAATTGCGCTGAGAAATTGGCTCGTAGCCGTTGCATGAATTAATACCCCAGGGGTCAGGATATTACCGTTTTTACTAGCGCTGTAAGGCGTAGAAAAAATATCTTTTACAGTTGGGGCTGTAACCCCGATTAAGACTATTTTACCTGTGACCAATTTGGGGTCAACTTTGCCCTCCAAAACTTCAGTTAGTGTCACGATCTCTGCTATATTTTCCCCTGAGCGGTAATCGAGCAATATTTGATAACCTTTGGCATCAATGTTCTGATAACCTCCTGAGTGAGAGCGCAGTTTTGAAAATACTGTTTTATCTACCACGAAAACATCGTTTTCTATGGTTTTATATGGAACTTTTTTGCTGTCAAAATATGCAAAAGCTAGCGTACTGGACAATGAAAAAAACGTTTGTTTACCATCGCCAACAGAAATCAAATTGCGCCGCACTATACCGTCGGGATCGACTACTAAGTCGTTAAATGCTATCCGCTCATCTGGTATGTTAGGAGGAGGTGCGACTCGATCGTACTTTGACTTGCCGATGAAGGTAATAGGAAATACTTTGGGGTTTTTCAATTGAGCTACTAATTCTGCATTCCCCGGTTCGTAGGGAATGTCGCGAATTATATCTATGCCAATAGCTGTGGGTTCAAGACGCGCTATTTCGGCGATAGCTTTTGCTAAAACGCCATCGGAAATTGGCCATTTCTTAAAAGCATTAATGTCCTGTTCTGTGATTTTCACTATCAGCAACCTGGGGTCAGGACCCGGATCTGGTCGCAACTGCACCATCACGTCGAAAGCATTTAATTCCAGTGGCTGCAACCAGCCTAAATGCCGCACTCCTAGTAGAGTTCCTGTCACGGCAATGCAGATAATAGCAAGAGGTTGCAAGTCATGGAAGGGGAAGGAAGGAGTTAAGTTTTTCCAACTCCAGCCTCTATCATTCAACTTAGGATGAAATTGATGCAAAAATTTGGGCATATTGATAATTATTTTTTCAACTCTCCTTGAAAAAATGCACCCCATCTTAAGTTGCCAAATTTTTAATTTTCCTGTGCGGTTTTGGCGATCGCACTTAACTGCAATCCCTGCGGATAGCTGTTTTCTTCTTTGCTGCGCTTGATGTCGGCGATTGAAATCTGGGGCTTGAGGTATTTTGCCAAAACTTTAACCACGTCACCCCGATCGATCGTCCCCGCTACTGAACCAATCGGCGAGAGGACCATGATTCGGGAAAGTTGACGGGCTTCCATCTTGTTAATTACTTCTGCAATGGATGCTTTTTCGGAGACTGTGGGGGTTTTTCCCAGCGGTTTCAAAATGTTGTGCAAAGTCTGAACTTGCCATTGACTGCGTTCTGTGAAGCGGATATCGTCGATCGACACTAACCCCAAATCCCGGCCGTTGGTCGCAGCAATGTAAAAGGGAAACGGATTGACTTCTAACAAATAGCGATCGGCAAATTCTCGCAGAGTCAAATCTGCATCTACAACTCGAAACTCGCGACTCATCGCATCGCTGGCTTTAATTTTGAGCAGGGCTTCTTGCAGAGAAGTAACTTGGCTATAAGCAGTGGCATTGCGAATGCCAAACCAGCCGATCAGCGCAATCCACAAGCCGCCGTACTCGCGAGCTAACAAGCATAAACTCAGACCCAAAGCAACAGCCAGCCAACCTAAAACTTGTCCTGTTTTTGCCGCCCAGCGAACGCCGGTAAATCGAGAGCCGGTGATTTTCCAAATTGCTGCTTTTAAAACTTGTCCTCCATCCAAAGGCAGACCGGGAATTAAGTTAAATAATCCCAAAACGAGGTTGATTAGTGCTACCCTTTCAGTGACAATTGCTAGCAAACTTTTTGGGGGAAGAACTTGAGAACCCAAACCGAGGATTAAAAACAGCGCAAAGCTGACTAGAGGGCCGGCAATGGCTACTTGAAAAGCTTGACCGGGAGTTTTTGATTCCGAATCGATTGAAGCTACCCCGCCAAATAAGAATAAGGTAATAGAATTAACTTTAATGCCTTGCGATATCGCCGCCAAGCTGTGTCCGAGTTCGTGCAAGAGTACGGAAGCAAACAGCAGTAGAGCTATTGCCAACCCCGCACTCCAGGAGAGCGCAGGCCCCCACAGGCGGTAACTGCTGGCGTATTCGCGGGTTGCTAAGGCTAAAATTATAAACCACGAATAATCTATAAGTAGGGGGATGCCAAATAAAGAGCCGATTCGCCAACCTGTCTGCATGAAGTTTCCTGGGAAAGGAGAGCAAGAAAGAGTTTCTATTATATCTTTTCTACCCCTTGCCTTTGCCTTTCCCCTGATTTTTACAGAACTCCGGCGTTACCCAAGCCCAAGATTACTCCGGCTCCGAGCAAGTGGCCGAAGCTGGCTGTTGCCAGCAATTCTGGTACGCCGAAGCCTTTAAACATTCCAGGGAGTGCAACGGGTAAAGCTGGGCCCTTGCCTCGGTTTTGCTTGGAGATGCCGTAGTAGCCGATCGTGATCGCCAGCAAATTACATAAAATCATTGTCAGTCCTACCAGTGGCGACCACTCGGGTGTTGAGGGAGCGGTAGATTGTACGGCTAACAGCAAAGATGAGTTGATCACGTTCTTATCTCCTGATTTCACAGATAAATTGATTTCCAAGATTATAAAAAGCGGTTTGCATTAAACTAAGATTTGTTTTAATAGTTAACAATTCGTTGATATTTTGATACAACTGCGGAACCTAGGAGGAAGAGTGCGGGTTAAAATTTGCGGAATCACTAAATTAGACCAAGGAATTGCGATCGCCCGCTTGGGAGCCCAAGCTTTGGGGTTTATCTGTGTGCCGGCTTCCCCGCGCTATGTCAGCCCAGAAACAATTCGCCTGATTGTCGAGCAGTTGCCGGAAAATGTCGATCGCATCGGCGTTTTTGCCAACACCACAATAGAAAATATCTGTCAAGTAGCGGCAGAGTCAAATTTAAGCGGGGTGCAGTTACACGGAGATGAAACAGCGGAATATTGCGATCGACTGCGGGAGTTTTTGCCGGGAATTGAAATTATCAAAGCCCTGAGAGTTAAGACTCCTGAAACTTTAGAGACGGCGGCTATTTACGCTATTCGTGTCGATACTTTACTGCTGGATGCTTACCATCCACAGCAATTGGGCGGTACTGGTAAAACGATCGACTGGATGATGTTATCAGAGTTTAGACCGCAGTGTCCTTGGCTGCTGGCGGGCGGTTTAACACCCGATAATATTTTAAATGCAATTGATAGGGCGATCGGCAATAACTTCAGCGGTGTTGACCTTTCTAGCGGCGTAGAAATAGCGCCGGGAGATAAAGATTTGACCAAAGTTTCTCAGTTGTTTGCTAATTTAAGTCAACTGGCTCATCATTGATAAATTGGCAATACCAAATTCGCGCTTTTTATCGGATTTATTCTTTAGTCTGCTTGGGCGAAGCCTGCCGTAGACTAGGCAGACTTCGTTTGTATAGTAGCGGTTTCAACCCCAGTTTATGCCGTTTATTGTTTTATCGGCGGATCTCAAAAGTGCGCTCGCCCTCCGGGTCTTCGTATTCCAAAACCAACTCACTAACCGTAGCACCGGTGGGGCCGCGGCGGCACCAACTAATCATTTCTTCTACAGCTTTTTTAGATCCTTCAAAGACAGCCTCGACGCGCCCATCGGGGAGATTTCTTACCCAGCCACCCAGGCCAAAATACTTTGCTTGATTCCTCGTTGAATATCGGTATCCTACTCCTTGAACTAATCCGGAAACAAAAACGCGGACTCTGACAGGCGGCAATGATTGGTTTTGCATAATAAACGGCTCAACTTACTGCTAACATCTGTTTGAAAATTTTAAGGATCAGTTTGATTATGTTAAATTTTAGTGCGATGGCGCTGCCGGGATTCCTGATACGCCGCATCACCCTAGCTTTTTCAACTATTCCCGATTTCACTGATTGGCTGGTTGCAGCTATGCTGGCGCTTGTTTACACTTCGATCGCTCTTTCCGTCGGTTTTTGGTCGGGATTTCTAAAAGTAGACGTGCAAACCTCTCGGCGTACAATTGTGGGAGTGCTCATTGGCTGTTTGTTAAGTCCGGGCATCACCGAGGAATTATTGTTCCGCGTGTTAATGCTGCCGCACCCGTTCGAGAAGGCTTCTGGGTTAATGCTGTGGTTTTGGGGATGCGCGAGTTTGGCGACTTTTGTAGTTTACCACCCGCTGAACGCGCTTACTTTTTACCCGGTTGGTCGATCGACCTTTATGAATCCAGTGTTTTTGCTGCTGGCGGCTATTTTGGGAGTTGCGTGCTCTATCGCATACCTGCAAAGCGGTTCTATCTGGCCTGCGGTGGCAGTTCACTGGCTGGCAGTGACAGCCTGGCTGTTGCTACTGGGCGGTTACAGGAGGCTCTATGGTTAAATGTAAAAAGTCCAGCATCACTATTTTGTCGGGAGGATCTCAGTTGTGGGTATCATAGGAGCGATCGTAGGTTTTTTGGCAGGGGTAGCAGTTGCTTACTGGTTAGTGGAAAAGCGCTTAAAGAAGCAAAAGCAAGAATACTTGCAGCAAACTCGCAGAATTAGTGAGGAAATAGAATTAGCTCAGATGTCTCGGGTGCAACAAGCTGTCGAATCTCAGCAAGGAGAACGGGGAAATCAGCTTAGAAAAGCTACTATCGAACACGAAAATTTACTCAGACAAGTTACTACCCAATACGAAAATCAGCTCCAACAAGTTGCGGCTCAATACGAAAATCAGCTCCAACAAGTTCGGGCAGAACGCGACAGTCAGCTCCAACAAGTTTTGGCAGAACGCGACAGTCAGCTCCAACCACTTACCAGCATAGACGAGCATGAGCTGCGGCGACAAATCAGCGAGGAATTAGAAGCCGCTAACAATGCTAGGATGCAGCAAAATATCCAATCTTTGCAAGCAGAACACGAACATCATTTACTCAGAGTTGCTGACGAATTGCATCTAAATTATCAAGCGCAGATGGAGCAACATTTGCAAAACTTGCAAAATGAACACGAAATTCGCTTGAGGCAAATTGCCGAGGAATATGAGAACCGCGAGGTTGAGATGCAGTTAAATATGGAGGCTTTGCAAGAGCAATACGAGAGTCAGTTGCAAGCGGCTCACGAGCAGTTGAGAGAGCACGAAGCTCAGATGCAAGCTACTATCAGGTCTTTGCAAGAGCAGTACGAAAGTAATGTACAACAACAAGAAGTCCCGGAGCAGCAGTTCAGTCAGTTAAATTCAACAGAATTTGCCGAAGGTTTATCACAAGAAGAAGTTTGGCAGGAACTGTCAAGTGAGTTAAATCAAACAGAAGTTGAAGAAGAGTTAAATTACACAGATTTTTCGGAACCACAACCAATTGATTTACATCAACCAGAAGTCGAACAACAGCTTCCAATTAGCAGACAAGCACCAAGCTATTCCCTACCGCAGTTGATGGGATGTGTTCAAAGTCAGGACAAAGAAACCCGCAAGTTTGCAGCGTCTGCTTTAGGTAAAATGGCTGCTGCTAATGCTCTGAGAGCCGAAGGTCAGCGAGCAATAGAAACCTTGGGAAAGTTAGCTCAAGATCTTCACCCGGAGGTGCGTGAAGCTGCTGTGGAAGCACTAGCAATGATTAAGTCTGAAAAAGTGATTCCGCTGCTACAAAAAGCTTTGCGAGATATAGATAGCGGTGTGGCTAAATCGGCAAGTGCTGCGCTCAATAAGTTTAAGTTTTATCCGCGCACTCCAGCGGCTAAGCCGAAAACTGTTGATGTGAAGAAACCAAAGCGTTAAGCATTTACGAGCCTAAATAAATATAGCAATTGCCTACAACACAGTAGGGATACAACATTGTTGTGTCCTTACCGATGTGCTGTATTTCACTCAATTTCGATCGACCACTCGCCCAATCCTTAGCAGCAATTACCGACACCCCGCCAGCCGAGGCCGGTAGGTTTGATGATACCCTGCCAACGGCTTTGGCGACAATTGAGTCGCGCAAAATCTGTTTAAGATTGTGGTTTAACCGATCTGTTGTACTACTTTTAAAATCGTTGTTTTGTACCGAGTATAAATTTGAGGTCGCCAGAGTCGCTAACACCCACATCTAAGCGAATTAATCCAAAGCGCGATCGCACCCTCACACCCAACCCAACACCCGCCCCCGTCCCCGGTTTGTCCCTGACTACCGCCGGTTTCCCGAGTACGCTATCTCCCGTTCCCAAATCCGACGCAAAATCAACAAATATTACGCCGCCCACATCCTGACCCACAGGAAACCGATATTCACCGGAAGCCAAAAAATAACTCCGGCCGCTGCCAATATCCCCGCCGTCGTAACCCCGCACAGAATTGCGGCCGCCGAGGCGAAAAGCTTCCGTTGGTGGCAAATCCCCGATTACCGTACCCGCTTGCAAGTTAAAAGCCAGCATTTCGGGCAAGGCTTCGGACTCGCTGATGCCCAACAAAGTTACTGGCACATACTGTATATAATTCGCTAACAGCCTGTTACTCACAATGTTTCCTCGCCCCAGAGGTATTGACTGCTCGGTGCTGAGGCTGAGAATCGATCCTCTGGTGGGGTTAAAGGGATTGTCCCGCCGATCGAGTACCGCACCAAAAGAAACAGTGTATAACTCGTCAACGCCGCTGCCGCTGAATGTGAGAGGATTTCCGAGTTCGTCGCGGCGGGCGATATTTAAGTTGCGATCGCGCGTACTGATATTTGTATAATTGAGCCCCAAAGTCGATTGCCAATCGCCCAAAGGTCTGGTAAACCGGAGATTTCCCCCCACCCGAATTTCCCGAACTCGGTTCCCGTTGGGCAAATCAATATCTTTGTTGAAAATTTCCGATATTCTGCGATCGCCAAAAGCTCTCACACTGTATCCCAAACGGTCTTCGGCGGCAACGTAAGGGCTGACAAACTCGACATCGTACTGGATACCTCGGAGGCTGGGTTCAAGTTCCACCGCCAGCCGCTGCGGGTTGGTGCCGAAAGTTCGATCGGTATAGGAAAGAGGAACCGCAACGCCAACATCATCACTAAGACTGGCACTTACGCTAAAAGATCGAGCCGAGCGCTCTTGAACGTTGTAGATTACATTAACATCCGTGCCAACTTCTTCAATCGAAACCGTAACCTTGTCAAACAATCCCAATTGCTGCAACTGCTGCAAATCCGATCGTACAACTTCCCGGCTGTAGTTATCCCCCGCCTTGAGTTTGAGCTCACCTCGGATAAAATCTTCCGAAATTCTGCCCTCAACCGGATTCCCTTTTTTATCAACAGCTTCGCCTCTGGAATTGACAAAGCGAATTTTTACCTCTGCAACGTAAACGCCTTCAGCATTGCCCGCTTGACTGATTTGTAGAGTACCGCCTAGCTGTCGGGCGTTGCTGTTTACTGCTTCGGGGATTTCGGCGTTGGCCGCGATCGTCGCCGGAGTTTTTAACAGAGATGTAAAATCTTTATTGTGGCTGGACTTGAGAGAGAGAGATTCCCTAGGGGATAGCTGCGCCGCGCGTACTTCTGGAGAAGCTGCGAGCTCATCCGATGCCGGCAAATCCCGCACAGTTGGGTTCACCTCATCCGACGATTGATGAGAACTTAAGACTGAAACCGATAATAAATGTCGCTTGTAGTCGAGTCTAGATCCCTCTAAATCCCCCTTAAGAAGGGGGACTTTGAGACTATTTCTTCTCTCCCCCTTATTAAGGGGGGTTAGGGGGGATCTAGACTTCGCTACCAACAACAGAGACGGTGGGTTTGACGTTAAGTTGTCAGCAATGACCTCATCCTCCTCCCTCTGCGCCCTCTGCGCCTCTGCGGTTCCCTCTCTAAACTCCGCCTCAGTCGGTGCGGCACTCGGATCGATCGCCCGCGCCCCCAATTCGCCGCCAGCCAGCGCAGCCAAAGTCAAAAATGCAATAATCGGAATTCGCATAGACATTAAATTTAAAGCACACCCAACGCATATTACCCAAAACCGGGCCCCCTGCATAATTAGCCGAAAAGAAACCCGGTATTTTTGAGGCTACCGGGTTTCTGGGATGCTGAAATGTGGGAAAGTTCGATCGACCGCGGGCGATCGTAAAATTTGTTTAAAGAGTTTGTCGAGAAACTCGTTTCTCAAAATGAGCCTGAGTCTGCTGCAACAGTTGTTCGCGACTGTCCTTAGCGGTGGTAATGGTAGGGAGCAAGTTGCGAGCTTGTAACGTCATGTGAAGCTGTAGGTGTGCTACGTACTCACTGACATCTTCGCGAAGAGAGCAAGCCGGGTACTGTTTTAAAGTAGAGTTCAAAGTGTTCTCCTGCTTTGAGTTTGCAGTATTTTCTAATAATCATAGAGAGTATCACGGTCTATTTCTAATTGTGTACTCCGTAATGAAGTTTAACCTTTGGACTGCTGTTTTGTTACAATGGTTTACAAATATTTCTTACATCTCAGGAGTCGATCCCCATGCAGTCTCAAGCAGTTCTAAGACAAAATCACATTTAAGTACATTTGTCAATAGCACCACCCAAACAGCAGCCTACCTCGACATCGGGTGCAGCCGACCCTTATTGATGCTGCACGGTTTCTTTGGAGAAAAGACTTGCTGGCTGCCATTAATTGAGTTATTGCAATCTCAGTTTCGGTGCATCAGTTTAGATATGTTAAGTTTTGCAGAATCCAGCAAACCAGAAATCGGCTATGACGTAGCTGTAGAAGTTGATTTTGTCCGGCAAGTTGTAGAACAACTACATATCGAACCATGCTGCATCATCGGACATTCTTTTGGCGGTTGGGTAGCATCTGCATATTCCCTCAAATATCCTAATTCTGTTAGCAGTTTAGTGTTAGCAGCGCCAGCGGGAATTCGGGACGATAGTTTTTGCGGTCAATACGATGCTTTGGGGCCGCTGTTGTGGGAAACCCCAGCCGTGGATTGGGTCTTGCAGTTGGCAAAACCTTTTGCTAGTTTAGCGGGAAAAAGTGAGAAATTGCAGCCAATTTCAGGGTGGCGCAAGGAGTTAATGTTTCAACCTGTAGCAAGGTCATTTTAAATGAGCTGGATGCCGTCGGAAGATGCAGTTGATACAGTAGAAAAAGAAATTTAAAAATTGCAAATTCGTACCTTAGTAATCGCAGCATATAGCGACGAAACAATTCCTCTATGGCACTGTGAAACCTACGCTAACGAGATACCGGGGGCAGAGTTAGCAATTGTTCCCAATGCTGCTCACGGGTTGCCGCAAACTCAAGCTCAAATTATGGCGAAGTTGACTTGTAAGTTTTTGAATAGTTAAGAAAAACTGTGCAATAAGCCGAATCATAAAAATTGTGATATGCCACCAATTGAAAATAATTGTGTTTTAGTATACTACTTTATTAGGAAATACAGAATATATTGATTAGTGTCTTGTACACTTTTTTCTTATGGCTCTTAAATCTTGTGTCAGCACGAGCTACAGACATTTAGTTGAGTCGGGGATATTACCAATGGCGGCAATGAGGAACTATTTTAATCTGGAAGAAATTACGACAGCCAGAAAAATTAGTGCTGCGGTAATTAATATCAGCGGCCGTCAGCGAATGCTTTCCCAACGAACGGCTTTTTTTTGCATGAGGTTAGTTTGTTCTCAGAATGACCTAGAAAAAGCCCAACTGCGGGGAAATTTGTTAGAGGCGATCGAGCTTATGGAAAAATCGCACCGCGACTTAATTAATATTGGCAGCAGCGTCAACTTAGTGAGTCCCCCTTCACCCGCCCTCAAGGCAATGTATTTTGAGCCGCCACTGTATTTAGACAAACAAGTGCGCGCATATATCGATCGAATAAAAGCACTGGTGCAAGTTCCCGATGCCGAACTCATGCTGGAAAACCCCCACCTGCTGTACATTGTCGAAGCAGCGGGCGGCGACTTGCTAGAAGCTTTTGATGCCGTGGTGAGTCAATACCAGCAAGAAAGCGAAATCGAACAATTTGAAATCGACCTTAAACAGGTTGAACTTTATCAAGAAAGTTGTGCTGCTACCTCGAAAGCGGAAGCTCAAGCAGCCCAGCTCGATCGCGCACTATGCGAACTAAAACAAACTCAAGCTCAACTCCTCCACAGCGAAAAAATGTCTTCGCTGGGGGCGCTAATGGCTAGTATCGTCCACGAAATTAATAACCCAGTTAGTTTTATTTACGGCAACTTGAGCCATGCCGCCATTTATACTCAAGATTTGTTGAACCTGCTGTGTCTCTATCAAGAATGCTATCCCAATCCCTGTCCCGAAATCACAGCTAAAATCGAAGAGATAGATCTTGGTTTTCTAGTTGAAGACTTGCCTAAAGTTATCTCTTCCATGCAAATGGGTTCCAATCGCATTCGCGAAATTGTCAAATCTATGGGCAACTTTTCGCGAACCGATAACAGTAACATGACGATGTGCGATTTGCACGACAGCATTGACAGCACCGTGTTAATTTTGCGAAACCGTCTCAATTCTCAAATAGACCGTCGCGACATTCAAGTAGTTAAAAATTATGGAAAATTGCCTCTTGTAGAGTGTTATTCAGGACAGCTAAATCAAGTATTTATGAATCTAATTACCAACGCGATCGATGCTTTGGACGAGGCATCACAAAATCAGCCCTATGCTGCGCTAAAAATTTTGATCGCCACAGAATTAGCTGGGCCCGATCGCGTGAGAGTGCGGATTGCTGACACAGGAACCGGAATGGCACCACATATAAAAGAGCGAATGTTCGAGCAGTTTTTCACCACGAAGGAAATTGGTAAAGGTACCGGTTTAGGATTGTCTATTGTCTACAAAATCTTAGTAGAAAATCACCGAGGATCGATCCGGTGCGAGTCGGAACCTTCCAAGGGAACCGAGTTTATCATTGAACTCCCGATCCAGCAAACTTAAGCAATTTACTAAATCCAAATTTATTTATGTTAACTGTGTGTGGCACGGGCGTCC
Source organism: Microcoleus harperi Pol14_C6 (assembly GCF_036701295.1). Taxonomy (NCBI): domain Bacteria; kingdom Bacillati; phylum Cyanobacteriota; class Cyanophyceae; order Oscillatoriales; family Microcoleaceae; genus Microcoleus; species Microcoleus harperi. The sequence goes on from NZ_JAUBQN010000039.1 coordinate 20,938, forward strand.
AGCCTGTGTTAACTGTGTGTGGCACGGGCGTCCCGCCTGTGTTAACTGTAATTAAAATTTACACATATCCTACTCTAATTCGAGCTTCAAAGTTGGCAACAGCTTTTCTAAATTTCTGAGAGATTTCTGTTGCCAAGGAATATCATTTGAACCCAATACCACAAGTTCAATCGTTTTCTTTTTCCTGACGCTAATCACAAATTTAGACAGCATACTGATACCAGAACTGTTAACAAATTCCAATTGTTTTAGGCCCAAGGTAATAGTAGGCGGTTCGCCATTAGCGACCTCATCTAACAATTCGGCTATTGGTGCATACTCTGCTGGGCCGCTCAGGCTGAGTTCGCCTTGGAAAGTGACAGTGACTGATTCTGGATCGTACTGAATGGTGTAATCTTCACCTTTAATTTCATGAATGCCCATTGTGATTTTGTTTCCTGACTAAAATATTGCGAGCGCACAAGAGAGTAAATATTGAAATGCTAGGAACTAGACCCTAATTTGAACCACAGTCGTAACAATGATGGTATCACTATCTGGCCGGGGCTCGAATTTCCAACCGATCTTAGCTGAATAGTCATTAATCATCGTCAGCAAGCCCAATCCCGAAGTATCGCTTTCGGACTCCGCATTTTTTTCAAGCTGCTGCAAATAAAGTTCATTTGGATCGGAATCCATAATTTCTTCAATAAACTCCTTCAACTTATTCGCCCCTTCTGGATTGACACTATTACTGGCAAAAATTACCGCCGTTACCTCTGTTTCCCCAATAAAGTGTATGCCAAATTTAACTTTGTAATTGATATCATCCTTATTAAATTTTATCGCATTTTCTAGGAGTTCGTTGGCGACGTAGCTGACAGCTCCCTTGCTTTGTTTGATCCGTTTCTCGCTGCTAGCATCCTCCTCATCCACCGGTAGAAAGCTAGACAAATAATCGGCTACAAAATGAGCGGAAAGCCTGTTGTTGCGCCAGCGCTGTTTGATGGGGCGAGAACTGGGGGTAAATGTAAGTTCTAGGGAGTCGTGTTCAGGAGGAAATTCTTCAATGAATTCTCCAAAAATTTGTGTGATTGTTTTTAAGCTTCCAGATGTCATAATTTTTCTGCCTCCAATTGATGTATTAATGTCACTTCTGGGTGAACTTCCACACGCCATTCCAGTTAGCAGGAATACTATTTTTTAACAGCGATTGGATGCGTTTGAGGTAAAGTTGACTGGGCTTATCTTCTGGATTTATGGCTACTATTTGTTCAAAACAAACTAGGGCATTAGCAAAATTTCCCTGACAATATTCTTGGAGTCCCTCCTCAAATATAGGCAAAGTTTGAATTTTGAGCGATCGCACTGGTTCTACTTCAACATCTAACACCTCACAAACAGAAATGGCTTCTTGTCTACCTTTGACAATAGCCCGATCCAAAAAACGGATATGATACTTTTCGGGTTGACTCAAACGTTGTACCACATCTCCAGAAATTAATAAAGATACACCATAATACTTAGTCAAACCTTCCAGACGAGCGGTGAGATTGACATGATCTGATATCGCATCTGCTTGCATCCGATTTGCGTCACCAATAATCCCAACCATCGTATCACCCACATGGATACCAATGCCAATCTTCAGCGGTATATCCCCATTTATTTTACGGCTTTGATTGTATTTGTGCAACTGCTCCAGTTTCACAATTCCTGCCTGAATAGCATCATCCACGCCATCAGGAAAAACTGCCATGACTCCATCTCCAATATACTTGACAATAAAACCGTTGTGCTTGCGAATTTCGGGACTAATTTGCTGTAAATAGTTATTGATGAAGTCAAAGTTTTCTTGAGGAGTCATTTGCTCCGCCATCGTGGTGAACGAACGCATATCTGAAAACATAATTGCCATCTCTTTGCTCACGTGATCTCCAAGCTGGAAATCAACCATGCTCTGCTTTCCGAGAAATTGGAGAAATTCATCGGGTACAAAACGTCCGTAAGCCTGCAAAAGTTTCTCTAATTCTTGTTCCCGCGCTTTCACCGTTTGCACCATATGCGAGAATACCTGTGCCAGTTCTCCCAGTGCATCACTGCGCGCTGCCACATCTGACAATATCTCGGGTTGAAAACTATTGTTTTTTACAGCAATAGCTGCATCTATAACCTTTTTTACCTGCTCGATGTAAGTCTGCATCTCTCGGTTTTTATGGCGGATCTGGTTTTCCAGATCCGTGGAGTGTTGCGTAATAATTTCTACTAAGGTTTCATAGCTGTTTTTTTCATCCTCTACTTCCTCCAGTTTTTCGCTCAACTCCTGGAGCTGGTTATGGAGTTCTTCTGGAGATTTAGATGGTGCTAAATTTATTTGTGGTTTCATAATTTATACTTCTGAATCTGGAAGCGCAAAGTTGTTTGACTTCCTCGCTGTAAATTATTATAACTTACAGGCGCGGAACTCGAAATCTTGTTTCTGCTTCGATGCTTGACCACTAAATCCAAGACCCCTGGTAGAAACCGGGTTGACGACCGTCAATCATAAATTATGCACAATATTTCCCTGTTGCTTCAATACTAGCAAAGTAATGTCATCAAATACCTTTTGTTCTCCAATAAATTTTCGTAAATCAGCGATGGTGGCTTCCTTGATTTGTTCGGCGCTCAAATGCCAGTTTTGAGAAACCACTTCACATAGTCTTTCGATACCGTAGAATTTTTTGTGTATGTTTCTAGCTTCGGGGATGCCGTCAGTATAAAGCACCACGCCGTCCCCCGGCTCTAAGTCTACTAAAACATGGCTAATCCAATCGGAAATATCCTCATCTAAGGCGAGCGGAAATCCTAAATTTATGGTGTCTATCCGCTGGATTTGACCACCTTTCCTGACCACAAGAGTTTCCTCATGTTGACCGCTGATACTAATTGTGCTATCGGCGTAGTTGAGCAAAGCTAGGGTCATATTTTTGTCGGAGTTCATGCGCTGGACATTTTTATAAATAGTGCGGTTGAGGGTATCTAAAAAACGCACCGGATCGGATTCTTGCATTTCCTGAAGAGTGCGGACAGCAGCTTGAGTCATCACCATCAAAATGCCGCTTTCTAATCCGTGTCCGGTGACATCACCAATGCAAATCGTCACCACCCCGTTAGTACAAAGTACGTCGTAGTAATCACCACCTACTTCCGAGGCTGGCTCCATAAATCCGGCAATATCTAAATCTTCAATCGCTGCGAGTTCAGCAGGTTTTGGTAGAATCAACTGCTGCATTTGTTTGAGCATATCGAGTTCGGAGCTCATGCGGAGGTTTTCCGCTTTCAGGCGCTGGTTGAGAGTGGCAATTTGTTTAGTGGCTGTGGCGAGTTCAGAGGTACGTTCTTTGACTTTATCTTCTAGGGTTTCAAAGGATTCTTGCTGTTGTCTCGCCATGCTGTTAAAGGAATTTCTTAAGGTTTCAATTTCCCAAATTCGACTGGAATCAACGTTCTGGTTAAGAGCGCCACCTGCTAGATATTCTGAAGCTTGAGCAATTTGATTCAGGGGGCGAGTAATCCAGCTAGCGGTGAAAATACCCACTCCAACAGAGACAATTAAAGCCACCATACACAGCAAAATGGTCTGGCGAGTGTTAGCATAAATTTGCGCCATAAAGTCGGATTCAGGAACTACTACTACAATCAGCCAATTGAGACCGTACTTGTCAGTTAGGGGAGAAACTTGGATAAATTGCCGTTCACCGTTTAGCTTAAAGTCAAGTTGAACAGTTTGATGGATGTCTTCCAAACGCTTGAAGCGATCGAGCAGATAAACCACACTTTTACGCATCAATGGGTTGCTGCTTTCCTGTGCTTTTATCCGCTTTGTATCTTTGCCTTTTCCCACCGAAAGAGGCTGTTCTTTAAGCGAGGTGGCTATTAATTCACCCTGGGGTTCAATGATAAATACTTGACCAGAATTACCCACCCTTAAGGTTTGCAGGAAGTGACGAATTTGATCGAGTCCCATCTGGCAAGTCAGCACGCCAATTAGTTTCCCTTCGCCATTATAATAGGGTAGACTCGCATTAATTTGCAGCGTACCATAACCAAAATTAATATAAACTTCACTCCAAGCTGCCTGTTTCTTCTCAACAACAACTTTGTAAAAAGGGCGCGTGCGAACGTCATAATTGGGCGTGGTTTTGTCAATTTTTGTGGGGTTTCCATCAGCATCAAGGTTGTAATATATCAAGTCGCCACCCCCGGAAACCAGTTGCTGGGCAAGCTGAGGTTGTTCAAGTCCAACCAGCCGATTTACCCAACCCACACGCAGGTACTGACCTTTTTCGTTGGCAATTCCCGCGTGACCGATCGAATTAAATTGCAGAACTTGTTTCCAAAAATAGGGTCGTGCTTGCTCCAAATCGTCAAAGTTCAACACACCCAAAGGTACAGCATCCTGATTAATCTGATTCACCAATGGCGGAGCTTCCAGATAGGTTTGAACACGTTCGTAAACTCTCGCACTCACTTCGTGCCGCAACTGACTAACAATATCGTTGACTATCTGCTCTCCATTTCTGTAAGAGAGATAGCCAACGCAGCCAACAGCAGCCAAAATTTGGATAACAAAGGGAACTACCAAGACATTGCGGAGACGGAATTTGCCCGCTCTGGAGACGATCGCACTTTTTTGAGAAACCATTGTTAAAAACACTCCCAGCGGGCCGTTTTTTGTTACAAGACTTGATAATGGATATATTAAGAGCGACGGACAATGTTATCATATCAAAAACTCAACCAACATCAAAAAATCTGCGTTCATCAGCGCTCATCTGCTTGCATCAGCGGTTAAAATAAAAAAATAAATCCTAACAAAAATGCAAATTACTCAATCCCTCCACAGCGCCATCCTCATCTCCCACCTGGAAAAATCCCAACACTTTTACAGCACCGTACTAAAACTGCAAAAAATCGATCGAGACTTAAAATTTCCCGGAATCTGGTATCAAATCGGCGACTTCCAGCTCCACCTAATTTTAGCTGCAACAATTATCCCAGATGCCGTAGACAATGCCAAATGGGGACGCAACCGACATCTAGCATTTTCTGTTGCTAACTTAGAGGCAGCCAAACAGCAATTAATCGCTCACAATTGCCCGTTTCAAATGAGTGCGTCAGGTCGATCGGCATTATTTACCCAAGATCCCGACGGCAACATCATCGAACTCAGCGAGTAACAGATGAAAATCATCGCTTATTCTTACACCGAACCGCTACTCGAAGCAGCACCCGCACCGGAAATTTGGGGTCAAGAAGTCGATCGCACCTATCAAGACTTAGGAGGGCGACAACAACTGCAACAACTCCTAAAAGACTGCGAAACAGAACCAGTCAAATACCTGTTAATTCAGCGTTTTGAAGAACTCGGCGACACCGTACAGCAAGTGTGTTCACACCTCGCCCAACTCGAAAACCTCGGCGTCGAAATCATCGTACAAGCAGAAACAGAACCGCGAAACCGCAAAAACTTGCTGCAAATCCTTGCAGAAATCCAGCGCAGCCAACACAGCCGGAGTATTCGAAAAGGACACGCGCGCAACCGCATCAAATCGCGGATTCCACCGGGTAAGGCTCCCTACGGCTACCGGCGCGGCAAAGATTGTTATACGATCGATAAAACCACCGCCCCCACCGTCAAAGACTTTTTTGAACACTTTTTAATTTACGGTTCCTTGCGAGGTTCCGTGCGGTATTTAGCCAAGAAATACAACAAGAAAATCTCTGTAAGCACCGGCCGCCGCTGGCTGACAAATCCCGCCTACCGAGGCGATTTGGAATATCAAAGCAGCCAAGTAATTTCTAACACCCACGTCCCGATTATTTCCAGAGAAGAAGCCGCCCAAATAGACAGGTTACTGCGCCGCAACCGCTGCCTTTCTCCTCGCAGCGCTAGCGCCCCACGTTCCCTCGCAGGTTTAGCCATTTGTGCGGAATGCAAATCGCCCATGACAGTTGCAAAAGTCACCTCCTACCGCCAAGAAAAAGAATACCTTTATTTGCGACCGATTAACTGTCTCAAACAGCCTAAATGTAGCGGCCTTTCCTACGATGAAGTATTGCAATTAACCATCGCCGGTATTTGTCGGGATTTACCCGATGCTGTTGCTGGATTGCAAATGCCGAATATGAATGGAATTAAAGCAGGAATTGTCAGGGCGATTGCATCAAAACAAGAAATCATAGATCAACTTCCAGCCCTGATTGACAGCGGCATTTTAGACACGGAAACGGCAGAGTTGAGAGCCTACAAAATCCGCACCGAAATTGCAGAACTGCAAAGCAAGTTAGCGCAACTACCCCCAGTAAATTTGCGAGAAACTGCCCAAACAGTTTCCCTTCCCCAATTTTGGCTCGATTTATCAGAATCAGAACGCAGGTTTTACTTTCGAGAATTTATCGACCGCATTGAAATCGTCCGGGAAAATACAAATTGGAAACTGCAAATTATTTTCATTTTTTAAGAATTAGCTCGACGTTTATCCATAGCTCCTAGGTTAGATGCCCAACTTCTTAAATAAGTGGGGTATTTGGGTACTCTATTAGTTCGCTAGGAATGGACTTCGTTTGACAAGCATCGGTTTCTACCGCTGGATTATCTTTTTTACCTTTTAGCCAATAGACGCTCATCTCTCCTTTTCCTTTAATCGTAATCGCACCTCTTTCCTCAAATAAATACCGATCTTTTAACAGTTCGTAAATAGCCGTAGTAACTTGAATATATCCCGGTAGTCCTTGGCATTCCATCCGAGAAGCAACATTAACAGTATCTCCCCACAAGTCATAGATAAATTTTTTAGTGCCAATTACGCCAGCAACTACTGGCCCTGTATGAATGCCAATCCGAATTTGAAATGGTTCGCCTCTGTCATTTTGAAAATCAGCGATCGCTTCCTGCATATCCAAGGCCATATTCGCGATCGCTTCTGCATGATCTGCCCTCGGCACCGGCAGCCCCCCCGCTACCATATAAGCATCTCCAATGGTTTTAATTTTTTCCAAACCGTGTTTTTCAGTTAGTTGGTCAAACCTGGAAAAAATTTGGTTCAATACATTTACCAATTCTAGAGGTAACATTCTAGCAGCAATAGACGTAAAATCGACAATATCGGCAAAAAGAACTGTTGCTGAATCAAACCTCTGGGCAGGAGAACCCTCACCCTTTTTCAAATTTTCAACAATAGCTGCTGGTAAAATATTCAGCAATAAATGATCCGACTTTGTTTGAGCAAGCCGTAAAGCTAGCTCCACCCCCTGCCGCTCTTTAATTTCGTTTTGCAAACGTTCGACAAGTTCTTGGAATTGCTTCGTTTGCTGTTGAAGTAACTGTTGTTGACTTTGAATAGTTAACTGATTTGCCACTCGTGCCAATACTTCTTTACCATGAAAAGGTTTAGTAATATAGTCAACTGCTCCCACATCAAAAGCTTTCACCTTATCTAAAACATCATCTAAGGCGCTTAAGAAAATCACGGGAATGGAACTGGTTTTTGGTGAAGCTTTCAACTTTGCACATACCTCATATCCATTCATGTCTGGCATCATCACGTCCAGCAAAATTAGAGTCGGCGGAAACTCTTGCACTGTAGCGATCGCCCTTTGCCCATTTAGCGCTTTACGAACCTGATACCCTTGTTCGGTCAATATTGTAGATAAAAGCCGCACATTATCGGGCTTATCATCAACTACTAAAATGTTGGCTTGAATTGTATGATATTGATGGCTGTCCATGCGATCGCTCACGGTAGTTTGTCAAGATAAAAGATTTTAACACTTAAGAAGTTTACCTCAAAAAAAAAAGCAACAGTATAAATTCCGATTGGCCTTTGTAAAAAGAGATGGCAAGGAAACGGTATTGGGGCTTAATGTTAGGTCTTTTTTAAAGAAAATAGCCTCCTAAGTTGAGATTATTTATTTGAAAACTGGTATTTTCACCTCGTCGTAACTGCTGACTGCGCTATATCTATAATATCGTCAAATAGGAAATCCTGCACCAAAGTAGTTAAATATTGTGCAGCCAAAGCAAATTCGCTCGGCAATTCCTCAATCAACTTGACAATTTTATCGTCGCAACATTCATGAGCAGCATGAGATATCTTTTCTACCCACTCAATAGGCATTTGACCGAGTTGTGACTCTACAGATTGATTGCTAGTCACTCCGCTAATGTCGCTTTCATTTTCTAGTGGTGTATCAACAGATTCCTCGTAAATGTAACGTACTCCTAAAAGTTCTTCCATTTTCGCAAATAATATCTTTGCCTCGAAGGGTTTACGCATGAAATCATCGCATCCTGCTCCTAAAATAGTTTGTCGTTCCTCTTCAAAAGCGCTAGCAGTAAGAGCAACTATTACAGTTTGTTTTCCGAGAGGATGAGCTTTAATTTTTCTGGTGGCTTCATAGCCATCCATGACAGGCATCTGCATATCCATCCAGATCAGGTGCGGTTGCCAATCCTGCCATACAGCAATAGCTTCTTCACCATCTCTAGCTGCTCGCACGAGGAGGCCTAGTGGTGACAATAATCTCTCTATTACTAGGCAGTTATCGGCGCGATCGTCAACAACCAAAATCCGGTATTCGGGTTGATTCGGTGCTAAACTAATTACTTTTTTCTGCGGTTTAAGGATTTTAATCTCGCTGGGAGGGGCAAGGCTGATTTGAATATCAAATGCAAACTTACTTCCCAACTCAGGTGTACTGCTAACAGTAATATCTCCTCCCATCATTTGTACAAATTTGCGGCTAATTGGTAAACCTAATCCAGTCCCCTGTTGAGATTTTTGACCTGTTTTTGTTTGCTCAAAGGGTTCAAATAACTTATTCATTTCTTCTGCAGCAATGCCAAGGCCAGTATCTTCAATTTCAAACTGAAGGGGTAACAATTCCGGGTGAATGTGATTCGCGTCTACACAATCACAGTCCGCCAAGCTTTCGGACTGATTAAAACCAGTGCACCATCCGGGTTTTATTTGTATAGCTGCGGTTTCAACCGCTAAGCTTTCGGAATGTTCATAACCCGTGCCGACAAGTTTTGTTTCTGTGTCCGAAAACTCTGCCGTTTTAGCCCCCAAACTTTCTGGTACCTGATTTTTTACTCGCAAAGTAACAGTACCCTTCTCTGTAAACTTGATCGCATTTCCTACAAGATTGATCAAAATTTGCCGTAATTTACCTTCATCTCCAGTAACAAAGTGTGGTACGCCGTCACCCACTTCCAAATTTAGCTGCAATTTCTTAGATTTAGCTTTTAAGCGAAACATTTCTTCTAAGGTTTTTAGCAAGCGCATTAAATTAAAACTGTTTTCATTAAGCTGACTTCTTCCAGCTTCAATTTTGGACATTTCCAAAATGTCATTAATTAGAGCAAGCAAGTGTTCACCCGCGCGATTAATAATTTCTAGGTGCTGTTGGTGTTGATTGTTGAGAGATGAATCGCGCACCATCACCTGACTAAATCCGAGAATGGCATTCAGGGGAGTCCTCAGTTCGTGGCTCATAGAAGAAAGGAATTCGCTCTTGGCGCGGTTAGCTGTATCAGCAGCTACAACAGCTTTTTGTAATGCTGTTTCTGCTAATTTGCGTTCCGCAATTTCTGTTTTGGCTTGTTCAAAAAGAGTGGATTGCTGGATGGCAATTGCTAGCTGCACGGAAATTTGCTGGAGAGATTCTATCTCAGAAGAGGTCCAATGCCTGTAACTGCGGCAGTGATGAGCAATGAGTAGACCCCATAGCTTTTCACCTTGCAAAATGGGAACCACGAGGTTAGCTTTAATTTCCAACTCCCTCAGTAAATTAACGTGGCACTCTGAAATACCAGCCGTATAAATATTGTCCATCGCGCGCAGGTGTCCCTGCTCGTAAACAGAGACGTAGCTTTCTCGAAAACAAGGGTCATTAATGTCTATTCCCAAAATCGACATCGTACCGACAGCTACCGACTCGACGGCTATAAATCCACTCCAATCTGGATTAAAGCGGTAAATAACTGTTCTATCAGTTGACAAAAACTGCCGGATTTCTTCAACAGCCATTGTCATTACTTCTTCTAGGTTAAGAGAGGAACGAATTCGCTCTTGAATAGAATTCACGAGCCGCTCCCTTTTTACTTGTTGCTGCAAAGCTGCTTGCGCCTGTTTGCGAGCAGTAATATCTACTCCATAACCCACGCACTCCACAGGTATGCCAGCAGAATTTTTGACTAACTTTATCTCATCGTATATCCAGCGATAAATACCGTCTTTGTGCCGTTCGCGGTATTCGTAGGAAATCGATTCTTTTTCCAATATCTGAGCGAATGCAGTTGCAACATTTTCTCGATCGTCTGGGTGAATGAGGCTATGCCAATCAAGGGAACCATCAAGAAATTCTCTCGCTTCGTAACCAATCATTGAAACAATATTATCGCTGACAAATGTTACGTCATAATTTCCCCCTAATTTGCAGCTAAAAATCACCGCCGGGGTAGTAGCCAACAAATATTGTAAGCGTTCGGTGACAGAACGCAAGTTTAACTCGGCTTGCTTGCGATCGCGAGCTTCCATTGCTAAAGCTGCGATCTGTGCCACATAGCTAGCGAAGCTTTGCTCGTCGAGCGTCCAATTCCTGGTCGTTCCCTGATGTTCTAAACAAATTACACCCGCAATTTGCCCTTTATGGGTAATAGGGACATCTAGCATCGACGAGATGTTTAAAGGCATCAAATAAGATTCGCTAAATTCTAGGGTGCGCGGATCGGTTTTGGCATCAACCGCTGCGATCGCCTGTTCTTTATTCAAAGCTTGGAAATACCTAGGATAGTCAGCAACTTTCAGTTCTGCACTGGTGCTGTGTTGATTGGGAGTCAGTTCGTAAATATCCGCACAACACATTGCGGATCTATCTTCCTGATAAAACCAAATACTTGCCCGCTCAACATTCAGAGTACGGGTTGCCATTTGCGTAATCTCTCTCAACGCCTCGCCGATATTTCCCTCGTAGATACTAGAATTTTTTGCTAATTCAAGCAAACCATTTTGTTGTTCTGTTAACCTATTTTCTCGTTCGCGTAAAGCGGATTCAGCAGCTATTCTTTCTCTTATTTCTGCTTCTAAATAACCGTTTATTTCTCTCAATTCTGCGGTGCGTTCTTGAACTTTAATTTCTAAGTCATCATAAGCGTGGCGCAACGCCAATTCTGCATCTTCACGCACAGCAATCTCACTCTGCAACTTACGATTTATAAGCTCTAATTCTTGGGGGGTTTTTAAAGACAAAAACTGGGGCAATAGTGTTACCATCGAGGCGGCAGTGAAGCAGGAAACCAGTGCAGTAATTCCTTTCTCAATCCCCGACAGCCAATAAGCTGAATGCCACAACGTCCAAATGTCTAGCAAGTGTCCCGTGCCGCAGAGAATAATAAATGCGCCAAATAAAGCAAATATTCCTAAAAAAGGAACATCGCGCCGCTTGAAGATAAAATAAATTAGCATCGCCGGAATGGAATAGTAGGCGATCGCGATTAAAAAGTCCCCAGTTACGTGCAGCCACACTAAAGGCGTTTGCCAAAGATAGCAGTGACCGTGAGGCATATACTGAGTTGGAGAAAAGATATTTTTGAGTGCTTCCCACATAATACTTGTTATTGGCAGATAATATGTATTTGATGATGCCTAAGTTAGGCAAAAAATAAAAAAAAACGAAAATTGTAGCTGGATTCAGCATTATTTATTAACGCCTCAACCCAGCTTGTTCATAACCCCTTGCTTCTGCACTAGGTGGCGCTCGCCAAATTGCGATCGCAAAGGAATTTCAATGATAAACTCAGTACCTCTCCCAACCTCGGAAGTGCAGCGCAAATAACCTTCATGGGCTTGAATAATCTGATAAGAAATCGCCAAACCCAGCCCGGTACCAGCACCGATAGGTTTCGTTGTATAAAATGGATCGTAAATTTTAGCGATCGCATCATAATCTATGCCCGTGCCATTATCAGCAATGTGAATCTGCACCCACTTGCCATCAACTAAAAGGGTGCGGATGCGAATTTTTAGCAGTGGGCAATAGGTGTTTTGTGAGTGGTCAGAGAAATTATTTTCCCAATAGCCGTTGGTCAAATCTCCCTGCTGTACAATCTGCTCTAAAGCGTCAATAGCATTAGAACAAATATTCATAAATACTTGGTTAAGCTGCCCAGCGTAGCATTCCAATTCTGGCAAATCTCCATACTCTTTAATCACTTGAATAGGCGGACGGTTTGGTTGTTCTTTCAAGCGGTGCTGCAAAATCATTAAAGTGCTATCGAGACCTTCATGAATATTTACCTTTTTCATATCGGCTTCGTCTAAACGGGAGAAAGTCCGTAAAGATTTAACAATTTCCCTAATTCGCTCGGCTCCAATTTTGATCGAACCAAAAAGTTTTTGCAGGTCTTTTAAAATAAAATCGAGCTCGATAGTGCGAATCTTGTCTGCAATTTCCGGCGCAGGAGTGGGGTAATAAACTTGATAAGCCTTAATCAATGCCACAATATCTTTAATGTATTCCTGAGCGGGAATCAGATTGCCATAAATGAAGTTGACAGGGTTATTTATTTCGTGGGCAACCCCAGCTACCATTTGCCCCAAAGACGACATTTTTTCAGTTTGCACGAGTTGAGCTTGAGCGCCTTTAAGTTGTTGCAGAGCGTCCTCTAAGTGCTGAGTTTGTTCTAGCAGTTTAGCTTCCGAATGCCGCAATAAATTTTCCGCCAAAGAGCGATCGCGATTTTCCTGTAGCAAAAGTTCATTAGTGGATTCTAAAGCGATCGTCCTCTCCATCACCCGTTTTTCCAATTCTAGCATTAATTCCGAGAGTGCTTCTTGAGCTTGTTTGCGTTCGCCAATCTCATTTTGTAAAGCTAAATTTGCCACCGCCAATTGATCTGGACTGGGAATAGCCAAGATTTTTGGGATTAGTTCCACCAGCACTGCTGCTGTAGATAGCGAAATCAGCGCTGTAATCGCTTTAAGAAAACCAGAGAACCAATAATTAGGATGCCACAGCGTCCATATTTCCATAATATGGGTAATACCGCAGCAGATAATAAAAGAGCTAAACAGCATAAAAACCCAGTCAAAGGGCACATCTTTCCGCTTTGTGACAATATAAATCAGCGTGATCGGTATCAAAAAATAAGCGACGGCTATCAAACCATCGGACAAAATGTGTAGCCCCAATAATCCGGGTTTCCACAAGTAGCAATGACCGTGAGGAATAAAATAATTTGAAAACATTTTATGAACCATTTGCATCTAATTAACTCGGTTATTTGCTAAGGTTTTTCAGACCTAATTATAGGAAAAACCTCAAACCAGCAGGCACAAAAATAATAATTAGACTTTGGGATCTAACACTTGTGATGAGTAAGTAAATGCAGCGATCTGAAACTACTGTTAATTAAATTAACATCAATCGACTAAGCTTTAGCAAAGTCAACTGTCACATTTTTAATTCTGCCTTCAGTACCCACTGTGACACCGACATGACATTTTGGCCAACGATCAAGAAACACTGAGCGCAGATTCCTTTCCAGTAGGAGCGCCAGCGGCCATTGAAATTAGGTTATAGCACTCAGCTATCCGTCAGACAACCGGGAAATTACCAGATTTAACGGGTGTCACGGATTTCACTTAACGAAGAGAACCATTCTCCAAAGCCTGTAGAGGTGGGTTCACTCTTGTACTCTTGAAGAGTGCAGACAGGTTAAATACACCCACCCCCACCCCGCGAGGGAATTCTTTATTGATAGTGATACTCTTTGGGGGAGAATTAACCGATGTGACCAATTACCCCCTGAAAAATGTCGCGACAGGATCGTGTCGCAATCCAATCGGCGATCGCTCTGAGCTTTACACTCAATCATAAGTGATAATATCAACGATACACTTATATGGTTATTGCCAGTTATGACGATAGATGAGGTACTACAGCTAACTCGTGTGCGATTACAAAAAGATTTATATCCCGTACAAGAAATCATACTCCGCCAAGTTTGGGAAGGAAAGACTTATACAAGTATCGCATCTGCCTCTCATTACGGAGAGCATTACCTGAGAAACATCGCCTCATCTTTGTGGCAATCTCTCTCTCAAGTCTTGCAGACATCTATTAGCAAATCCAATTTTCGCTCTTGTGTAGAATCACGTTCCTTGACCACAGAGGAACGAGAATTAATTGAAGCATTCACCCGCAGCAAATGCCTAGCAACACCTTTAGAATTTCCCGGCTCTCCCGTGCCCCTGGATTCGCCATTTTATATCCCTCACCCGCTAATTGAAGAACTCGCCTATCGAGAGATTACTAAACCCGGAAGTGTGCTGCGGATTAAAGCTCCCAGGAAGATGGGAAAAAGTTCCCTTCTGCTACGCATTTTAGAGCGCGCGACTTCTCTTGACTATCGAACTGTAAGTTTAGATTTTCAGCAAGCCGAGGAAGCTGTTTTAGCCAATATCGATAAATTTTTACGCTGGTTTTGTGCCAACATCAGCCGTCACCTAGAATTACCACCTCTATTAGATGATTATTGGGATGAAGACATGGGTAGCAAAGTAAGCTGCACCATCTATTTGCAACAATATTTGCTAGCCGAAATAAGTACCCCTCTTGTGTTAGCTTTAAATGAAGTAAATATAATTTTTGAATATCCCAAAATTGCCCGAGAATTTTTGCCGCTCCTGCGAAGCTGGCATGAAGAAGCAAAGCGGATTGAAACTTTGGGAAAACTGAAGTTAATCGTTCTTCACTCCACAGAAATTTATATTCCTTTAAAGCTTACTGAATCGCCTTTTAATGTCGGTTTACCGCTGCAATTGCCCTATTTTACAGAAGAGCAGATACTTGCTTTAGCCCAGCGTCACGGACTGGATTGGACAGATAGCCCCGATGCCGATCGACTGATGGCAATGGTGGGGGGACATCCTTATCTGGTGCGGCTAGCTCTTTACCACCTGTGTCAAAACAGTGTAACCCTAGATCAGCTACTACAAGAAGCTCCCACAATAGCGGGAATTTATAAAGATTACTTGCGGAGTTTTTGGGCAACATTGCAAGAGTATCCCGAACTTGCGGTTGCACTTAAACAAGTAGTAAAATCGGAACACGGAGTGGAATTAGATCCGATAGTGGCTTCTAAATTATTTAGTATGGGGCTGATTCATATCGATAACAACCGCTGTACGCTAAGCTGCGAGTTGTACCGCCTCTATTTTGGTTCGCACAACTTTATTTAGATCGAGGTTTGAGAGTTTATTTGCGTAAGTTATATTAGTAGAATGAAGCGATCGCACCACATCCTCACCTTTTAATAAACTCGCTAGATACTTACATTTAAATTAACCTATAAACCGCATGACCAAGCTTACATACCAAATTGGTGGCAGTCTCGCCAGTGATGCGCCTACATACGTAGTGCGACAAGCAGATATCGAACTTTATGAAGCCTTAAAACGAGGCGAGTTTTGCTACGTCCTCAACTCCCGGCAAATGGGCAAATCTTCCCTTCTCGTTCGTACCCTCCACCGACTGCAAGCAGAAGGATTTCAATGCAGCACGATTGACATGACCCGCATCGGCAGCGAAAACATTACTCCTTTACAGTGGTACAAAGGAATCGTTGGGGATGTGTGGCGCAGCTTTAATTTATTAGGGCAAGTTAATTTAAAAACTTGGTGGAAAGAACAAGAAGAAGTTTCTCTCCTGCAAAAATTGAGTCTGTTTATTGAAGAAATTTTATTGACCCGATTTGCGGAGAATCGAATTATTATATTTGTCGATGAGATTGATAGTATTTTAAGTTTAGATTTTCCCGTAGGTGACTTTTTTGCCTTGATTCGTTATTGTTACAACCAACGAGCCATTAATCCCGCCTACAATCGGATTACATTCGCGATTTTTGGAGTAGCTACACCCAGCGATTTAATCGCTGATAAAAATCGGACACCTTTTAATATTGGGCAATCGATCGATTTGTCAGGATTTAGCTTAGAAGAAGCGCAACCATTAGCGAAAGGGTTAGAAAATGTCATAGCTAATCCGCAAGCAGTTCTCAAAGAAATCTTAGCTTGGACGGAAGGGCAACCATTTTTAACTCAAAAAATATGTGAATTAGTGGTAAAAATAGCCGGAGCCTCCCACAGCGGTGATTTAAAAATACCACCGGGAACCGAGGAATTTTTTGTGGAATCTGTGGTGACAGAAAACATCATCAATAACTGGGAATCGCAAGATGAACCCGAGCATTTACAGACAATCCGCGATCGCATTTTGAGAAGTGAGCAACGTGCTGCTAGATTACTCGGTATCTATCAACAAATCTTACAACGGGGGGAAGTGGCAACTGATGACTCACGAGAACAAATGGAATTGCTGCTGTCGGGTTTGGTGGAGAAACAGCAGGGTTTCCTGAAGGTGAAAAACCCAATTTATCAGAAAGTATTCGATTGTTCATGGGTAGAAGAACAATTAGCGTCTGTGCGCCCTTACTCTCAAACTTTTGATGCTTGGGTCGCTTCCCTACAACAAGATACTTCGCGTCTTCTGAGGGGACAAGCCTTGAAAGATGCCCAAAGTTGGGCACAGGGCAAAAGTTTAAGCGATTTAGACTATCAGTTTTTAGCGGCTAGCCAAGACGTAGACAGACAAGAATTGCAATTATTTTTAGAAGCAGAACGTCTTAAAGAAGTAGAAGCTAGGCTGGCACTCAAGAAAAAAAATGCCAAACGCCAAAAATATTGGATTGCGGCACTTTCGTTCGCTTTGGCGATCGCGATCGCAGCGGGAATATTCGCTTTCTCCCAGTACCAAAAAGCCCTCGTTAGCCAACGCAATGAGGAAATAGAAAAAATTCAAGGCAGGGCTAGATATTCGCAAGCCCTCTTTGCCTTAGATAAAAGGTTAGATGCTTTAATTGAAGCACTCAAGGCCAGAAGAGAACTCAAACACTTGACACCAAGCGACCCGCAGACAGAAACAATGGTGGAGTTAGCCTTGCGACGGTCAATTTATGGAGCTGTTGAATCTAACCGCTTTTCGGGTGATGCCTCTGTCAATATCGCCTTAGATGTCAGTTCTGATGGCGAGATGATTGCTGTGGCAACAATCGGAAATGGTGTCCAAATTTGGCAGAGCGATGGTAGATTGCTCGATACCTTTAAAGGATATCTTGGTCCAGTTGTAGCCGTGGACATCAGCCCCAACGATCAGCTCATTGCTTCATCAAACGGAGACACAACCGTCAAACTCTGGCGACGTGACGGTACTCTCGTGAAAACTTTGACAGGGTTTAAAGCTGTAATTGGTCAAGCCAAGTTTAGTCCTGACGGAAAACTGATTGTTGCCTCCAGTGGGGACGGTACGATAAAAATTTGGCGCAGCGATGGCAGATTGCTCAAGACCTTGAAGCATGGCGCGATCGTTGCCACACCGGTAGCTTTTAGCCCCGATGGAGAGCTGATAGCCTCGGCTGCTGACAGCGGCACTTTAAAACTCTGGCGGCCCGATGGCACGTTATTGAAAACACTTTCAGATATGCCATCTCCTGTTTTCTCAATTGCCTTTAGTCCTGACGGCAAAACCCTGGCAACCGGCGAAGGAGACGGCAAGCTGCATCTGTGGCAGCGTGACGGCAGTTTGTTAAAGACTTTCACCGCACACGATGCGGCAATTAACGCCCTAGCGTTCAGCCCTAATGGGCAGATCGTCGTCTCTGCCTCTGACGACAAGATGCTCAAGTTTTGGAGCAAGGACGGTACTTTGTTGAATGCCATTAAAGGCCATGACAGTAGCATTCAAGATCTGGCATTTAGTCCCAGTGGCGACACGCTATATTCTGCATCTTTGGATGGCACTGTAAAACTCTGGAAATTACGCAATCGGTGGCTGACCATTCTGCGAGGACATACTGCTGGAATTTGGGGAATCGCTTTTAGTGCCGACGGACAGTTAATCGCTTCATCGAGTCCAAATGAGACAATTCTCTGGCGCAAGGACGGGATTAACTATCGACGTTTAAAAGGGCCAAGCTCTCGGTTTGGCTCAGTTGCAATTAGTCCAAATGGTCAAACGATTGCTACTGTTGGTGCAGACCAATCGATTAAGCTTTGGAGTCCGAACGGTAAATTGCTTCATAGTCTCAAAGGGCATCTGGGGGGTCTGAGGCAACTCGCTTTTAGCCCTGACGGTCAGATGCTTGCTTCTTCGAGTAGCGATCGCACGGTCAAACTTTGGCGGTTAGATGGCACCGAAATCGCTACTTTTAGAGGACACGCGGCGGGGACTTGGGGGGTTGCTTTTAGTCCCGATGGTTCGACACTTGCATCGAGCAGTGGTGACAAGACAGTCAAGCTTTGGCGTTTGGCTGAGGTTTTGAACAAGAAGCGCGAGCTAAATTCTCAATCGGAGGTCAAAACTGAAGATAGCCTATTCAAGACTCTTCAAGGTCATACGAATACAGTCCATGACGTAGCTTTCAGCCCTAATGGTGAATTGATTGCTTCGGTGAGTGGAGACAGGACGGCTAAACTTTGGAGTCGCGACGGCAAGTTACTGCATACTCTTGAGGGACATAAATCTGGGATTGCGAGTGTAGCGTTTAGCCCTGACAGCAAGACTTTCGCTACAGGGAGTAATGATGGGATCATTAAACTCTGGAAGAGTAATGGCGCATTGCTAACCAATCTGATCGGGCATAGTGGTGGGGTGAAAGAATTAGCGTTCGCTCCTGATGGCAAAACTCTGGCTTCGGCTTCTGAGGACAAAACGGTTATTTTGTGGAATTTAGAGCAGTCTGTAGCACTAGATAAGGTAGTAGCAGCGGGTTGCGATTGGGTGCGAGATTATCTGCTCACTAATGCAGAATTGAAGGAAGAGGATAGACATTTGTGCGATGCCGTGGGCGATCGCTAAATTATCCGAAACCATGAACTATCAATTATGAAAGATTACTCTTACCAAATTGGTGGCAGTCTCACAACTGATGCGCCTACCTATGTCCAACGACAAGCAGATCTCGAACTTTATTAAGCCTTAAAACGAGGCGAGTTTTGCTACCTCCTCAACTCCCGGCAAAATCGAATCGTGTCACGACTAATACCGAATAGAACACTGGCTTCACTAATCTTTAAGCCATCAAGCTTGATGGCTTGGATCACTTTTTGCCGGAGATCGTAACTGTAGGGTTTGGGCATAGGTTTCTATAAGAGCATAGCCGGAGTCAGATTAAGGTCTACTTCCAGTCTATGGCTTAACCGCCTTGGCGGTTGCTATAAAAAAGCCGCAGGTAAATGCAGATGAAAAGTTCATAATCTGCGTTAAACTGCGGTTTCACAACAAAAAGGAGCTTAGTAGAAAAATTTAGGAGGTTTTGCTCCGCTTGCGCTTAGCCGCAAACAAACCACTCGCGCCAAGAGCAAGTCCTAACATCGTGGTGGGTTCTGGTACTGGTTCGACTGTGAGTTCGTAGTTGCCGTTGTGAGAAATTCCGTCGTCTGAGGCTGTCAGTCCCGACCCAGTGGCGCTAAAGCTGTACTTGTATTGAGTCACGCCGCCGTAGGTCACTTTGATGACTTCGCTCGCTTGTAGCCGTTTGGTGCCCAATATCCCCATGACACTAGACGGTAGAGATTTTAGTAATAGTGTTTTTGCATCGAAGTGACCGGCTAAGCCAATCTTAATATTACTGGTAGCGTTGTCCTGATTCACATAAGAAACGTTGGAGTCACTGAATCTTTGGAAGAGGCCTGCATTTAAACCGGTATTGTAGATGGTTGAACCGAATATATTAATCACGCTGCTGAACCCGTTAGCAGCAAAGACATCCTTAAACCATCTGTTAGCGAGGTTATCTGCCCCATAACTGGTGTCATAGGTACCTGTTTTGGTTGTAAACCAGTCTGCCCCATTCAGGCTGCTGAGGATAAGATTCATGCCGAAGAGGGAGCCGGTCAAGCTCGTAATGGGAGCTGTCTTGAAATTGGTAAGACCGACAGGAGAAAAGGGAGTCGTGTACAAGCTCGTTTCGCTATTGGCAAACAGTTCGACGTTCCCACCAGGACTCGCCGCGGAACCTTCTAATACAGTGGGTAAAGAGGCTGAGTCGTCGCGAACCGTTTGATTACCAACTTGTTTGTAGAGCAAGTAGTCAGTGCCGGCGGTTCCAGAAACAGTAGGGTTTGTTAAAGAGGCAGCAAAAGATGAGGCCGCTGTGATTGCGCTCATGCTAGCCACTAATGAAGTGCTCATTAAAAATTTCCACGCTGCCTTTGCCATAATAATACCTCCGAGGGATGACTGTTTGTCTATTGCTATATTTCTAACTCTCTTTTGGGTGTAATTATGTAAAAGTTGGGCTAATTTTTGGTGGGGAAAATGTAAAGATTAGGTAAATCTAGGACTTACGGATTGACAAAAAACATTATCTATGGGTTCTTGAGCGTGCCATCACTGCTAAGGTTCGCCAAAATATACTCACGGACAACTAAAATCACTAGATTCCTTTGGACTTCATAGCAATTGCTAATTATCTTTTTATAGCGAATAACCCCTAATTTGATAAAGGCGTGAAGTGAGCAAAATA
Organism: Microcoleus harperi Pol14_C6; assembly: GCF_036701295.1. NCBI lineage: Bacteria > Bacillati > Cyanobacteriota > Cyanophyceae > Oscillatoriales > Microcoleaceae > Microcoleus > Microcoleus harperi. The sequence goes on from NZ_JAUBQN010000039.1 coordinate 41,549, forward strand.
TGTGAGTCTCGATCGCGAAGGTGTCTCTCACCATGAACCGACAATTTCCACATACTTGTTTGAGGGCTATATGAAAGTTTCAATGCCCCAATGAACATCGTGAATTGCGATCAAATCACTTCGACTTCTCTCTTTAAGCTGGGACGGCTCTGGCAGATATAAAATATAATTTCTATAGTCTTCTTTTTTAAGGTCTTTTCTAAACAACCTTATAAATTCAAATAAATTATTGCAAGCGAGTCATTAATCATTCATCTGCAATCTCTAAAGTGCTTATATGGCAATATTTTTCCGGCTCATTTGACACGATAACAATTAAATATCAATTATGAAAGATTACTCTTACCAAATTGGTGGCAGTCTCACAACTGATGCGCCTACATACGTCCAACGACAAGCAGATCTCGAACTTTATCAAGCCTTAAAACGAGGCGAGTTTTGCTACGTTCTCAATTCCCGGCAAATGGGCAAATCTTCCCTTCTCGTTCGCACCCTGCACCGACTGCAATCAGAAGGATTTCAATGCAGCACGATCGACATGACTCGCATCGGTAGCGAAAACATTACTCCCTTACAGTGGTACAAAGGAATCGTTGGGGATTTATGGCGTGGCTTCCATCTTTTAGGGCAATTTAACTTAAAAACCTGGTGGAAAGAACAAGAAGAAGTTTCTCTCCTGCAAAGATTGAGTCAATTTATTGAAGAGATATTATTAGCGAGATTTCCGGATAATCGAATTATTATATTTGTCGATGAGATTGATAGTGTTTTAAGCTTAGATTTTCCGGTAGATGACTTTTTCGCCTTGATTCGTTATTGTTACAACCAACGAGCGCTTAATCCAGAATACAACCGGATTACCTTCGCGATTTTCGGAGTAGCTACACCCAGCGATTTAATCGCCGATAAAAATCGGACACCTTTTAATATCGGACAAGCAGTAGATTTGCCCGGTTTTTCCTGGGAAGAAGCCTCTCCTTTAACTCAAGGGCTAGAGAGTGTAGTTAGTAATCCCGATGCAATTATCAAAGCAATATTAGCTTGGACTTCGGGGCAACCATTTCTGAGCCAAAAATTGTGTCAATTCATAGCAAGAGCGACGCGAGAATCTCACAGTGACCTGCTGATAATTCCACCGGGAACTGAAGGATTTTTTGTGGAATCTGTCGTGCGATCGCACATCATCCAGAATTGGGAATCTCAAGACGAACCAGAGCATTTAAAGACGATCCGCGATCGCATCCTGAGAAATGAGCAACGTGCTGGAAGACTACTAGGCATCTATCAAAAAATCTTACAAGGAGTGGAAGTACCCACCGATGACTCGCGAGAACAGGTAGAACTATTGCTGTCTGGTTTGGTAGTAAAATACCAGGGTTTTTTACAGGTAAGAAACCAGATTTATCAAGAAGTATTTAACACAAAATGGGTAGAAAAAAATCTCGCTTCCTTGCGTCCATACTCTCAAGCCTTTGATGCTTGGATAACTTCCAAGCAGACCGATAAATCCCGACTGTTGCGCGGAGAGGCATTGAAAAATGCTCAAGCTTGGGCCCAGGGTAAAAGTTTGAGTGACCTAGATTATCAGTTTTTAGGCGCTTCTGAAGAATTAGACCGAAGACAAATGCAGATAGGATTGGAAGCCGAACGGGCTAAAGAAATTCAAGCCAGACTAACAGAAGAACAAAAAAGGTTAGCGGTAGAGAAAAAAAGTTCAAGGCTGCAAAGATTTTTGCTTTTTGTAGTAACAATAGCATTAATTATCGCTTCTGCCTTGGGGCTAGCGGTGTATTTTCAGTATCGGCAAACTGCTGTCAGCGAAATCAAAGCGATCGCCAAATCTTCCGAAGCATTATTCGCCTCAAATCAAAAATTAGACGCATTCATAGAGGCAATCAGAGGAAAGCGACAACTGCAAAAGTTAGGTGCTGTAGACCCAGAGATCGAACGTTCCGTTAAAGAAGCTCTCCATCAAGCTGTTTATGGAGCAGTAGACTATAACCACTTATCGGGGCATAACAATGTGGTTAATGATGTAACTTTCAGCCCTGATGGGGAACTCATAGCCTCAGCTTCTGCCGATAAAACTATCGATCTTTGGGAAAAAGATGGTACAAAACTAGGAATACTTCAAGGGCACAACAATGCAGTTTGGGGAGTCGTATTTAACCCCACAGGGGATCTAATTGCTTCTGGTTCTGGGGATAACACTGTTAAACTTTGGCGCAAAAATACTACAAATTCACCAAACGGAAAGCCGAGTTATAGCTTGTGGCAGACCTTAAAAGGACATACCAATAATATTTCACAAGTCGCGATCGCTCCTAACAACCAGATTATTGCTTCCGCTTCTAAAGATAAAACAGTTAAACTCTGGAATACAGGTGGCAAACTGCTGAGAACTCTCACCGGACATACAGATGAAGTTAACAGCGTCGCCTTTAGCCCGGACAGTCAAACTATTGCATCTGCTTCTAAAGATCAAACCATCAAACTCTGGAATGCAGACGGTAAACTGATCCGAACCCTCACCGGACATACGGATAGAGTTATGAATGTTGCCTATGCGCCCAGCGCAGGCTACGCCAACAGCCCTTCAGAATATCTCATTGCCTCGGCGAGTGCCGATAAAACGGTCAAACTTTGGCACGTTGATGGAACTTTAATTCAAACCCTAACTGGACACAGCGATGCCGTGACCAAAATCGCTTTTAACCCTCAAGGTGGTTTGCTTGCCTCGGCAAGTCTAGACAGAACAGTCAAACTGTGGCAGATTGACGGGACTCTGCTAAAAACCCTGCTAGTCGCCAAGGATGTCGTCTCTGGATTGGCTTGGAGTCCTGACGGGCAAATCTTTGCCTCATCCAGTTGGGATGGCCCGATCGCACTTTGGAAGCTTGATGATAGTTTGCTTAAGACTCTTAACGGACATCAAGCATCAATTTACACCATAAAATTTAGTCCTGATGGTAAGACAATTGCCACGGCCAGTCGTGACAATACCGTTAAACTTTGGCGGCTTGATGGTAGCTTAATTCGCACTTTTCCCAAACAAGCTGATAAAGTTTTCGGAGTAGATTTCAGCCCAAACGGAGACACGATTGCTACAGGCGGTTATGACAGCACTGTTCGATTGTGGCGACTAGATGGAACCTTAATCAAGACTTTTACTGGACATCAAGGTAGAGTCTTCGCCGTTGATTTCCATCCAGATGGACAGTCACTCGCCTCGGCGGGTGAGGATAAAACGGTCAAAGTCTGGAGGATTGACGGCACCCACTTGGCAACTCTCACAGGGCATACCGATCACATTAATGGAGTTGCCTTTAGTCCAGATGGAAAGCTCATTGCCTCTGGTAGTGTGGACGGCACTGTCAAACTTTGGCAGTGGGATAATGCGATCGCATTTGGAAAGCCCAGCTACAAGCTTCTACACACTTTAACAAGCCATCGCCGTCAGGTGGCGGGAGTGGCATTTAGCCCTGATGGCAAAACTCTCGCTTCAGCAGGTATGGATAGCATGGTGAGACTTTGGCGGTTGGATGGTACAGAAATTAGAGCTTTAAAGGGACACAAAAATGGGGTATTCGGAGTGGCATTTAGCCCCGATGGAAAGGCGATCGCCTCAGCAAGTTTTGACGGTACTGTCAAACTTTGGAGGTACGATGGTCAACAGCTTGAAACCTTAAAAGGACATAGCGATGGGGTATTCGGAGTGACATTTAGCCCTGATGGGAAGTTAGTCGCTTCAGCCAGTCAAGATACCACAGCAATTGTGTGGAATCTAGAGCGAATTTTCCAGCTCGATTTCCTCCAGTATGGATGCAATTGGGTCGGAAATTATTTGCGAACAAATGCTGATGTGAAGGAGGAAGATAGACATTTGTGCGATGGTGCGGGCGAGCGCTAAATTATCCGAAACCATGAACTATCAATTATGAAAGATTACTCTTACCAAATTGGCGGCAGTCTCACAACTGATGCGCCTACCTATGTCCAACGACAAGCAGATATCGAACTTTATGAAGCCTTAAAACGAGGCGACTTTTGCTACGTTCTCAATTCCCGGCAAATGGGCAAATCTTCCCTTCTCGTTCGCACCCTGCACCGACTGCAAGCCGAAGGGTTTCAGTGCAGTACCATTGACATGACCCGCATCGGTAGCGAAAACATTACTCCTTTACAGTGGTACAAAGGAATCGTTGGCGATTTGTGGCGCAGTTTCCATCTTGTAGGAAAAGTCAATTTAAAAACCTGGTGGCAAGAACAAGAAGAAGTTTCTCTCCTGCAAAGATTGAGTCAATTTATTGAAGAGATATTATTGGTAAAATTTCCAGATGAGCGAATTATTATATTTGTGGATGAGATTGATAGTATTTTAAGTTTAGATTTTCCGGTAGATGATTTTTTCGCCTTAATTCGTTTCTGCTACAATCAACGAGCTATCAATCCCGAATACAATCGAATTACCTTCGCCCTTTTCGGAGTAGCTACACCCAGCGATTTAATCGCCGATAAAAATCGGACACCTTTTAATATCGGACAAGCGATCGATTTGTCAGGATTTAGCTTAGAAGAAGCGCAACCATTAGCGAAAGGGTTAGAAAAGGTTATAGCCAATTCGCAAGCAGTTCTCAAAGAAATTTTATATTGGACGGGAGGACAGCCATTTTTAACGCAAAAAATATGTGAATTAGTAGTAACAAGGGCGGGGTCAGCCCACAGGGGTGATTTAAAAATACCACCGGGAACCGAGGGGTTTTTTGTGGAATCGTTGGTGAGAGAAAACATCATCAATAAATGGGAATCGCAAGATGAGCCTGAGCATTTAAAGACAATTCGCGATCGCCTTCTCCGCAACGAACAACTCACTGCACGTAGCTTAGGTATCTATCAACACCTCTTACAATCTGGTGAAATTGAAGTGGATGATAGTCGAGAGCAGATCGAACTGCTGCTATCAGGTTTGGTAGTAAAGCAACAAGGTTTTTTAAAGGTCAGCAACCCGATTTATCAAGCAGTGTTTCACCTACAATGGGTAGAAAAACAGTTAGAGCAACTGCGTCCTTACTCCCAAGCTTTCAACGCTTGGATCGCTTCAAAACAAACCGATGAATCGCGATTGTTGCGGGGAAAATCGTTAAAAGACGCTTCCTACTGGGCCCAGGGAAAAAGTTTGAGCGATTTGGATTATCACTTTTTAGCCGCTTCTGGTGAATTAGACAGGCTGGAAGTGCAGCAAGCACTCGAAGCAGCGAGGCTCAGAGAAGTTGAAGCCAGACTCACAGAAGAACACAAGCGGTTAGTTTTAGAGCGAGAGACAGCGAAGCGGCAGCGAAGATTTCTTGGGGCGCTCAGCGGAGCGCTAATAGTGGCGATCGCCTTTGGCATTCTCGCCCTTTGGCAATATCATTACGCCATCACCAGCGAGCAGCAAGCCCGCATCAGCGAAATTCAAGCTCTATCCTCCTCATCTGCAGGGCAATTCGCCTCCCAACAGCGATTAGATGCCCTCGTGAGCGCCATCAAAGCCAGACGCAGGATCGATAGCCTAGCTAATTCAAGCCCCCAGTTGCCCTCTCAAGTTCAACAAGTCCTGCAACAAGCTATCTATGGAACGGCAGAATTCAATCGCCTGTTGGGGCATTCCAGCCCGGTTCTGGCAGTTGATGTCAGCCCAGACGGTCAACTCATCGCCACCGGAGGCGGCGACCAAACAGCCAAGGTCTGGCGACGGGATGGCACCTTGCTGCATACTCTCCAACACACGATCAGCAGCGTCTACGCCCTTCGTTTTAGTCCCGACAGTCAGCGCCTGGTAACATCCAGCGTGGACGGCAACATTTATCTGTGGAGTCGGGAAGGCAAACTGCTCAAAACCTTTCAGGGACACAAGGCTGCGATCTGGGCGATCGCCGTGAGTCCAGACGGTCAGCGCATCGCCTCCGCCAGTGAAGACAGCACCATTCGCCTGTGGAGTGCTGATGGCAAACCACTCAAAACCCTTAGCGGACATCAAGGTGCAGTTTGGGGTATTGCCTTTAGCCCGGATGGAAACCTACTCGCCTCTAGCAGCACAGATCGTACGGTCAAGGTCTGGACTCTAGACGGCCAACTGGTGAGCACTCTGGAAGGCCACAGCGCCACCGTTTGGGACGTTGAGTTCGCTTTACTTGCCGATAATAGCGGCACCAAACGTCCCGCCATCATCTCTGCCAGCGCTGACAACACTGTCAAACTCTGGCAACCCGACGGAACTCTGCTACGAACTCTTAGCGGTCACAGTTCGGAAGTGTTTGAAGTCGCCATCAGTACAGCAGGCGATGTGATTGCTTCCACCAGCGCCGATCAAACCATCAATCTCTGGAAGCCGGACGGGACGCTGTTGAAAGTCCTCAAAGGGCATCAATCGGGAATTAGAGGCGTGACCTTTATTCCCAACAGTCAAATGGTTGTCTCTGCTAGCGACGACAATACCGCTCGACTCTGGAATCCGACAAACCCCTTCTCGAAAGTCCTGTACGGACATGGCGGCACGATTTGGGATGTGGATTTCAGCCCGGACGGTCAAATGCTAGCCTCAGCCGGTTCGGATGGCAGCTTCAAACTGTGGGCGCGAGACGGCACGTTGCTGAAGTCTTTTGCCGGAAACGAGACTGCCGTTCACTCCGTTGCTTTCCTCTCTGGTGCTAGCTTTCTCAAACCTGCGATCGCACCTTTCCTTGCTACCGCTAGTGAAGATAAAACAATTAAATTCTGGCAGTTCGACGGGACGCTACTGAAAACCATAACAGGTCATGAAGCTGGACTTTGGGATATCTCCCCAAGTCCAGATGGTCGGCTACTGGCTTCTGCTAGCAACGATAAAACCGTCAAACTGTGGAACAAAGACGGCACTTTACTGAAAACTTTCACAGGGCATCGGGCTAGGGTTTACGATGTGGACTTTACCCCTGACGGACAGAGGCTGCTTTCAGCTAGTAGCGACAGCACTGCTCGGTTGTGGAGTCTTGACGGTAGGTTTTCCAAGACTCTAGAGGGTCATCGCAGCCCTGTTTGGGAAGTTGCCATCAGTCCAGACGGTCGCACTTTGGCAACTGCCAGCAGGGATGACACGATTAAACTCTGGACGATCGATGGTACGTTGCTCAAAACCATCAAGGGAAATACTAGAGGCATGATGGCGGTTGATTTCAGTCCTGATGGTCTAATGCTGGTGGGCGGAGGCTCAACTGGCGCACTCAAACTCTGGAAAACCGACGGGACAGAAATAACGACGCTAACCGGACATGAAGGGAACGTTTGGGGGGTGGCGTTTAGTCCCGATGGTAAACAAATTGCCTCCGCCGGGGACGATCGCACTGTGATTTTATGGGATCTAGAACGTATTCTCAAACTCGATGAACTGGGTTATGCGTGCGATCGCGTGCGAGATTACCTGCGAACCAACGCCGATGTGAAGGAGGAAGATAGACATTTGTGCGATGCCGTGGGCGATCGCTAAATTATCCGAAACAATTAAATATCAATTATGAAAGATTACTCTTACCAAATTGGTGGCAGTCTCACAACTGATGCGCCTACCTATGTCCAACGACAAGCAGATATCGAACTTTATCAAGCCTTAAAACGAGGCGAGTTTTGCTACGTTCTCAATTCCCGGCAAATGGGCAAATCTTCCCTTCTCGTTCGCACCCTGCACCGACTGCAAGCCGAAGGGTTTCAGTGCAGTACGATCGACATGACCCGCATCGGCAGCGAAAACATTACTCCTTTACAATGGTACAAAGGAATCATTGGCGATTTGTGGCGCAGCTTTAATTTATTAGGAGAAGTGAATTTAAAAACTTGGTGGCAAGAACAAGAAGAAGTTTCTCTCCTGCAAAGATTGAGTCAGTTTATTGAAGATATTTTATTAACCGGATTTGCGGACAATCGAATTATTATATTTGTGGATGAGATTGATAGTATTTTAAGTTTAGATTTTCCGGTAGATGATTTTTTCGCCTTGATTCGTTTCTGCTACAATCAACGAGCTATCAATTCTGAATATACCCGCATTACTTTCGCAATTTTCGGAGTAGCTACACCCAGCGATTTAATCGCCGATAAAAATCGGACACCTTTTAATATCGGACAAGCTATCGATTTAACGGGATTTAGTTTAGCAGAAGCACAGCCCCTAGCCCCAGGATTAGAAAAAGTAGTCAATAATCCGCAAGCAATTCTCAAAGAAATCTTAACTCGGACAGAAGGGCAACCATTCTTAACTCAAAAAATATGCGATTTGCTAGTAAAAACGGTAGGAGAATCTCGTAGCAGCAATTTAAAAATACCACCTGGAACAGAGGGATTTTTTGTGGAATCGATAGTGCGATCGCACATCATCGACAACTGGGAATCCCAAGACGAACCGGAGCATATGAAAACCATCCGCGATCGCATTCTTCGCAACGAACGACGCGCCGGAAGATTGCTCGGAATTTACCAGCAAATATTACAAGGTGTAGAAGTACCTACAGACGACAGTCGAGAGCAAATTGAACTATTGCTATCGGGATTAGTTATCAAGCAGCAAAGTTGTTTACAGGTAAAAAACTGCATTTATCGAGAAGTATTTAATCTCGACTGGGTAGAAAAGCAATTAGGGAAACTGCGCCCCTACTCCCAAGTATTTGATGCTTGGTTGGCATCACAACAAACAGATTCTTCGCGACTGTTGCGAGGACAAGCTTTAAAAGATGCCCAAACTTGGGCGCAGGGAAAAAGCTTGAGCGACTTGGATTATCAGTATATCGCAGCCAGTCAAGAACTAGATAGCCAAGAATTCCAACTGATTCTAGAGGCAGAACGAACTAAAGAAGTAGAAGCGCGATTAAAAGAAGAACAAAGACGATTAATTCAAGAAAAAGAAGCTGCGAAACGCCAAAAAATCTTGCTGTTTGCAGTCAGCGCAGCATTTATTATTGCCTGCGGATTAGGAGTAATAATTTATTTTCAGTATCGCCGTGTAACAGAAAGCGAACGTCAAGCCAGAATTAGTGAAATTCGAGCGCTAGTATCCTCTTCTGAGGGATTGTTTGCCTCAAACCAAAGATTAGACGCCCTGATAGAAGCCATCAAAGCTCAACGAAAATTACAAAGATTAGGATTGGCAGATGCCAGCATCGATCGCACACTTGGAAATGCACTCAGGCAAGCTGTTTATCAAGCAGATGAATACAACCATTTTTCCGGGCATCAAGCGGCTGTGATGACAGTCGATATCAGTCCTGACAGCAAGCTAATTGCCTCGGCAAGCGTAGATAAAACCGTCAAACTTTGGCGGCGAGATGGAACAGAAATTGCCACTCTCAAAGGTCATCAAGCACTCATTCGCAGAGTCAAATTTAGCCCCAACGGTCAGCTAATTGCTTCTGGAGGTGACGATAATAGCGTCAAAATCTGGAAGTTAGACGGCACTTTGCTGAAAACTCTTCCGGGCCACAGTCTTGCCGTGTGGGGAGTTGCTTTTAGTCCTGACGGTCAAATAATTGCCTCTGCAAGTCAGGATAACACTGTGAAACTCTGGAAGTTAGACGGTACTTTATTAAAAACTTTCCCAGCTCGTACTGGTGGTACCCCAACTTCAGTGGCATTTAGTCCCGATGGCAAAATAATTGCATCAACAAGTGGAGACAAAACCATAAAACTTTGGAAGCTTGACGGTACTTTGCTGAGGACGCTTGTAGGTCATACTGCTGTCGTATCTTCAGCGGCGTTTAGTCCCGATGGCAAAATAATTGCATCCACAAGTGGAGACAAAACCATAAAACTTTGGAAGCTTGACGGTACTTTGCTGAGGACGCTTGTAGGTCATACTGCGATCGTATCTTCAGTGGCGTTTAGTCCCGACGGCCAAAAAATCGTATCGGGAAGTCGGGATAAAACTGTCAAAATTTGGAATATCGACGGCACAGAACTGACTACCTTCAGCGGTCACAGCGCGTCGATTTGGGATGTAGCTTGGAGTCCCGACGGCAGCTATATTGCTTCGGCGGGTGCAGAAAACACCGTCAGATTGTGGGAAAGTCAAAATCCCTTACAGACAACTGTTACTGCCCATAAAGGTGCAATTTGGGGAATCGATATCAGTGCTGATAGTTCTACGATCGCTACTTGTAGCGAGGACGGTACAGTTAAACTTTGGAGTCGGGAAGGCAAATTATTGGCCACTTTCACTGGAAAGAACTTGGTACTCTATGGTGTTGGTGTTGCTAGCAGTGCGGATGGCAAGTTATTTGCTGCGACCAGAAACGATAATAAGGTGAATATTTGGGAGCGAAATGGGGAAGCGATCGCAACTTTAACAGGTCATCAAGCTACGGTCTTTACAGTCGCTTTCAGTCCAGACGCTCAAATTATTGCTACGGGAAGTCTAGATAAGACAATTAAGCTTTGGCGGCGCGACGGTACATTATTGCATACCATGACCGGACATAACGCTCCTGTTTGGCAGGTAGCATTTAGTCCCGACGGTCAGTTAGTTGCCTCCGCCGGGGGAGACGGTACAGTAAAGTTGTGGAAGCTTGACGGTAGTTTGGTGAGAACTTTCCGAGGTCACACTGCGGCAGTTTGGAGACTTGCTTTTAACCGTCAAGGTAATATCATCGCTTCTAGCAGTGGAGACAAAACCGTTAAGCTTTGGACAATTGACGGTAAATTACTCAGAACGCTTTCAGGTCACACAGCAGCAGTGTGGGGAGTGAAGTTTAGTCCCGACAGTCAAATTATCGCTTCTGGCGGCGTAGACAACACGGTAAAATTGTGGAAACTCGACGGTACGGAACTAACAACCCTCAGAGGTCACACTGCGGCAATTAGGGGAGTCGCGTACAGTTTTGATGGAAAGTTTGTCGCTTCCGTCGGTGACGATAACACCCTGATTCTGTGGAATGTACCGCGAATTCTCAACCTGGATTTATTAGGTTATGGTTGCGATCGCGTGCGAGATTACCTGCGAACAAATCCGGAAGTGAAGGAGGAGGACAGACATTTGTGCGATCGTATTAAAACGGAATAATATCAAGTCCGCTTTATTAGGAATAATAGATTAATAGGTGTGGGCTAGAGCATTATAAGATTAGAGGATATTTATCATGCTTGGCTACTTTTTATTGAAATATGCTATCATACTAAATCCGGCTTAACTACTCCCTTTATCTCTCAGTCTGCGGAGGCGGACTTCGTTTGTTTAGTAGCGGTTTCCACCGCCGAAGGATACGCAGCACGATCGAGGGTATAGACAAACCGGATTTAGTACAATAACTACAGAGTAATGAAATCGCTAGCGGTGAGAATACCGGGTGTAATACCGTTAAGTTTCGCCAGCACTTGATTGCTAGCCGTCACGCTAATCAAAGTTTGATTGTTGCTAGAAGTAATACTGAGTTGATTGAAACTCAAATCAGTATTCAACCCAATTAAATCCTCTCCCCTGCGGAAATCGGTAATGATATCGCTACCCACACTTTGAGTTAGGAAAAACACATCATTTCCCGAACCGCCTGTCAAAGTATCGTCCCCAAGCTCCCCGGAAAGGAAATCGGAACCGCTGCCACCGCTGAGAATCTCATTACCTTTGCCGCCGTACAGGGTATCGTTACCAATGTCGCCACAAAGCACATCGTTTTCATTGCCGCCGAAGAGCAAGTCGTTGCCCTCACCGCCATCGAGACTGCCGTTTTCTTGGCCCCCGTAAAGCGTGTCATTTCCCAAATCGCCAAAAATCAGGTCTCCTCCTTCATTGCCAAACGCAATATCGTTGCCGTTTCCAGCATTAATTGTGTCATTTCCTAAGTTGCCTAAAATGTAGTCGTCCCCATCTTCACCTAGCAAGATATCGTCATCTTTACCGCCAAAAATGGTGTCGTTGCCAAGACCGCCGGCAACAGTATCATTGGCGATATCTCCCCTCAAAAAGTCCTCGCCATCTCCGCCAACAACAGTGTCATTATCTTTGCCAGCGTAGATGGTATCGTTACCACCGTCGCCTTGGATGAAATCGCTGCCTTCATTGCCGAAGAGCGAGTCGTTATCTGCACCGCCGTCAATGTTGTCATTGCCGCCCATACCGTAGAGAGTATCGTTGCCGGCTTGTCCGTTAATCGACTCGTTGATGCCGCTGCTCATGATGAAATCGGGCTCGTTACCGCCGTTGAGAGTGTGTTGAACGGGGTTGGGAGTAATTGTGGCAGAGTCGAGATCCGGGGCGTTGAGGTCATCCAGCAGGCAATCATCTTTGTCCGGTGTGGGCGTTGGAGTCGGTGCGGGTGTCGGAGTGGGAGTCGGCGCGGGTGTCGGAGTGGGAGTCGGCGCGGGTGTCGGAGTGGGAGTCGGCGCGGGTGTCGGCGTCGGAGTCGGCGCGGGTGTCGGAGTGGGAGTCGGCGCGGGTGTCGGAGTGGGAGTCGGAGTCGGCGTGACTGTAGTGGTGAATTCAAAAGCGCCAATATCCACAATCGCACTTCCGTTATTATCACCATCTTGAGGGCGACTCACACCGCGCTGATCTGCTGCCGGCGCGCCCGCACCAGTACCGGTATCAATTGCCGGACTTCCTGTTAGTAGCGGCAACACAAAAGCGCCGTTAATATTTTCCAAAGGGCCGAGTAAGGGGTCTGCGATCCTCACATTTGCCGTAACATTACTATCATTAGGATCTCCGGTCGTCAGTTTAGCGGGAAATTGAAGATTGTTTCCCCCATCGATGAGCTCCCGTCCAGTGTGCTGCCTAGTTTTAAAAGAATTACTTGCCGTATTCCTATCAAAAATCGAATTCTTGACAGTAATTGGCGATTTCACCGGATCGTTAAAAGTAGCAATACCTCCCGAAAATTCAGCGGTATTCTTAGCAAAAGTCGAATTGACGATGTTAGTCGAAAAGGAATCTCTGTTAGCGACAAGCATTGCTCCGCCCTGCTTAGCAGCGCTGTTGCCGGAAAATGTACTGTTGACAATGCTGATGTTTCCATTCCCTCCCGACCACAAACCGCCCCCATTATCTTCAGCTTGGTTATTAGCAAAAGTGGAGTTTGTTACAGTAAGATCCACATTTCCGTGACGGATTGCGCCTCCCGAACCTCCAACTCCTGCTAGATCCTTAACAGCTTTATTGTTAACAAAAGTGCTATTTTCCAAAACTATCTTATCTTGAAGATAGCCAAATAAAAAGCCTGCTCCTCCTTCTCTCGCTCCGATATTGCCATCAAAAACGCTGTTGCGAATAGCAATAGTTCCGGCAACTGGGCCGGGGGTTGCATTCGGTCCCGAAGCATTAGCCCCATCGACGTAAACTGCCCCGCCAACGCCTTTCTCTGTGCGGTTGCCGGTGAATTTAGAGTTTTCGATCGTCATGCTGCCCAACAGGTTATTAACAGCTCCGCCGTAGCTGCCTTTGTTGTTGGTAAATTCGCTATCTCTGATAGTCAAAACACCGCCGCTTTTAGTGGCGATCGCACCGCCACCGCGTTCGGTATTATCTGCTAGCGAACCGTCATTGCCGCTAAACTTGCTGTTAATTACAGTCGTCGTACTGCGAAAACCCGTGTAAATGCCGCCACCCAAACCGGCAGTATTATTATTGACTTGGCAGTTTTCTAAAGTTAAAGTGCTGCTACCTCCTGTTTGAATGCCACCACCGGCGCTAGTTGCCTCATTATTCGGATCGGTTCCAGAAACTTTGCCGTTGGCAACAATCAGGTTTTTTAGAGTAACATTTGTTGCACCTTCTGTGCGGATTACCCGCGAAGTATTGTTGCCGCTGATGGTTAAATTGGCTGCACCAACAGCATCAATTGTCAAGTTTTTGTTGATAACAAGTTGACCGGAAGTGAGAGTAATTGTTTTGCTGGCAAGACTCGATTCAAATTGAATGGTATCGTCGGCTGCTGCGGACGCGATCGCATTTCTCAAGGAACCGGGCCCGCTATCATTATTGTTGGTAACGGTAATAGTCTTTAAAGTCCCTTGATAATCAGCCATTGCTTCTGGAGTCAAGGCTAGCGGCGCTTCAATATCACCCTTGGCAAACTCCAAATTCCAGTTACCACCGCGACCAGTGCGATCGCTAGATGCCGCAATATCAGCCCCGGTTAACTCGCCCAGGCGATCGACAAAATCGCTTCCCGAACCCGCCGCAACATCGCAACCATAAAGCACAATATCTGCTTTGTCGCTTAGCGCATTTCGCCAATCTTGCAACTGGCTTTCATATTGCGGTAAATTATCCGAATTCAGCGTTGCAGAACCTAGCTGCAAGCTGCCAGAATTGCCGTGAGAAAAAATGTGAACTTGGTCTACAGTTTCCCGAGCAGCAGAAATTGTTTGCAGTTTCGCAGTAATTTGCTCTACTCCGTTACCATTTTTATCTAAAATGATGAGTTCTGCACCGGGAAGCACGCCATCCGCGAGAGTTTGATAGTCATCTAAGTCGGAATAAATGAATACAATAGATTTAGAACCAGCATTGTGGAGAACAGATTGTGAATCCATGTTAGTGGCAAAAGTTGAACTCATTTCGCATACCCATGAGAATGTTTACTATTTGCTGGTAGATTCACCTTGAAAGCAGAAGGCTAGAGATGCAGAAGACAGTAGGCAGAATTAAAACTTCGGTGATCCATGGGATAAATTCAAATTTATTTAGGTAAGAAGTTTTTATCCCTAAGTTTAATCCCCGAAGTGTCTCCATAATCAGCTTTAGCTGTGTGAGAATTGCGAGCTTTTTAGCAATTAAGGGCAGAGGATGTAATGTAAATAGTCCGGGACTGGGAACCTACCTCTATGTTTAGGTTGGCAATGCCCACCATTAGCGATAGAAATAGTGCATCAAACCCTTTGGCTGCCTTGGTAATATCAAATTCATAAAATAATTTTGGCAGGGCCAAAATTATGACAATTACTCTAGCTAGTACCTGATACATTCACCTTAGCTAAAACCAGGAAAATTGCCTAAAACTTTGATTAATTTAACTTTTTTTGTGTTTCAAAAAAAGTTTCCAAAAATCATAAATTTAGTGCCTTAAAAACCTGGCTTTATTCGGGCGCTGCTGATGGCTAGCCAGATCGGGAGTGCAATAAACGGATGTGCCTCATTCTAGGTGGGGGCGATCGGCAATAAACAAGATTTATTACCGATCGCTGTTGAAAAGAATCAGATCGAGCGATCCTCTTCGTTGGCGTAGCCCCCGTAGGAGCGGGCTGCGCTAACGTCATCCACCAAATTTCAGGAGTTTGAGAGCTTTCTTCACTACTTCTAAGCGGGCTGGCTGCTTATAGCACACCCTATCCCAGGCAGTTAGAGTGTTACCTGAGTGAAATCGCTAGCGGTAAGAATACCGGGGGTAATACCGTTAAGCTTCGCCAACAATTGATTGGTGTCCGTCACAGTAATCAAAGTTTGATTGTTGCTGGAAGTAATACTGAGTTGATTAAAACTCAAACCAGAATTTAACCCAATTAAATCCTCTCCCTTGCGGAAATCATTAATGATGTCGCTACCCAAACTTTGAGTTAGGAAAAACACATCATTTCCCGAACCGCCAGTCAAAGTATCGTCCCCAACATCCCCGGAAAGGAAATCGGCACCGCTGCCACCGCTGAGAATATCATTACCTTTGCCGCCGTAGATGGTATCGTTACCGATGTCGCCACAGAGCACATCGTTTTCATTACCACCGAAGAGCAAGTCGTTGCCCTCACCGCCATCGAGACTGTCGTTTTCTTTGCCTCCGTACAACGTGTCATGTCCCTCCTCACCAAAAATCAGGTCTGCACCTTCATTGCCAAAGGCAATATCGTTGCCGTTTCCGGCATTAATTGTGTCATTTCCTAAGTTGCCTAAAATGTAGTCGTCCCCATCTTCACCCAGCAAGATATCGTCATCTTTACCGCCGAAAATGCTGTCGTTGCCAACGCCGCCGGCCACTGTATCATTGCCGAGATCTCCCCTCAACAAGTCGTCGCCCTCACCACCAACAACAGTGTCATTATCTTTGCCAGCGTAGATGGTATCGTTGCCAGCGCCGCCAGAGATGAAATCGCTGCCTCCATTGCCGAAGATTGAGTCGTTATCTGCTGCGCCGTCAATGTTGTCATTGCCGCCCATGCCGTAGAGAGTATCGTTGCCGGCTTGTCCGTTAATTGAGTCGTTGATGCCACCGCCCATGATGAAATCGGTAGTGTCGCCACCGTTGATAGTTTGTTGGACGGGGTTGGGGGTGATACTGACAGGATCTAGTTGCGGGGCGTTGAGGCTATCGAGTAGGCAATCATCTACCGCCGGAGTTGGAGTCGGTGCGGGAGTTGGTGTCGGCGGCGGAGTCGGCGCAGGTGTGGGAGTTGGCGCCGGAGTCGGTGTGGGAGTCGGAGTCGGTTCGGGTGTGGGAGTCGGAGTCGGCGCGGGCGTGGGTGTCGGAGTCGGTTCGGGTGTGGGTGTCGGAGTCGGTTCGGGTGTGGGTGTCGGAGTCTCAGTCGGAGTCGGCGCGGGCGTAGGAGTTGGCGCCGGTGTCGGTGTGGGAGTCGGAGTCGGCGCGGGCGTGGGTGTCGGCGCCGGTGTCGGTGTGGGAGTCGGAGTCGGTTCGGGTGTGGGTGTCGGTGTGGGAGTTGGAGTCGGCGCGGGCGTCGGGGTTGGCGCCGGTGTCGGTGTGGGAGTTGGAGTCGGCGCGGGCGTAGGAGTTGGCGCCGGTGTCGGTGTGGGAGTCGGAGTCGGTTCCGGTGTCGGAGTTGGAGTCGGTGTGGGAGTCGGAGTTGGCGCCGGAGTCGGTGTCGGAGTCGGTGTCGGCGCCGGCGTCGGAGTTGGTGCCGGAGTTGGAGTTGGCACTGGGACGACACTACCTCCCAATTCAAAAGAGCCGCTGTCGACGATCGCACCTGGAATGCTGTCGCCATCTTGAGGGCGAGTCACGCCGCGCTGATCCGTAGCGGGTGCGCCCGTAGCAATCCCTTTATCAATTGCCGGACTTCCTGTCAGCAGTGGCCTGACTAAAGCGCCGTTGAGGTTTTGCAAAGGGCCAAGTAAGGGGTCTGCGATCGTAATACTTGCCGTCGCATTGAAATCGCTTCCGTCATTGGGGTTTTTGGCCGGCCACTGAAAATTCCCTCCTCCATCGCTATATTGGGCGGTGACGTGTTGCTGAATGCCCCAAGGGTTTCCTCCGTTAGC
>NZ_JAUBQN010000040.1:0-58539 GCF_036701295.1 Microcoleus harperi Pol14_C6
TCAGATAGCACTCAGTTTTTTCGCTTCTGTGCTTTATTGCGTAAGCATCCCTATTTAAAAACTGTCCGGAGTATTGACATAAATAAACCTCTGCTGTCTTTTAGTTTTATGCTAACAATAGGTAGTCTAGTATTAAATTACCGAGTGATTGTCTAAGTGCAAACACTTAGACAATCGCGAAAGTGCGCTCTTTCAAATTATCGGTATTTATGAAGACTTCTCAAAGCTCGATCGCCTTTGCCATCCCGAATCCCAAAGGGCGATCGGCATTCCTTTAGTGAAAATATAACTTGTCAGATTAGATAATATAAGTTATTAGATTCAGAAAGAACAAGTTATGCCTATTTTTTGAGTGTTTATCTATACGCAACACTTTTGTCTAAAAACTCATCACTTCAAACCCAATAATAAGGCGATTCCGCCGATCGCACCAACTACCCCCAAAACAGCCCGAATGCTCACTTTTTCACGCGCCAGCACCGCTAAAGGCAGTATAAATAGGGGACTGGTAGAACTGAGTGTTTGAGCGATTGCTGCGGGTGCATATTTCAGTGAAGTCTGTTGCAGGGAAATCCCGAGATAGGTTCCTAAAAAAGCGGCCAGAATTATTGCACCTAACATTTTTGAGGATTTTAATTGTTTGAAACTGTCAAGGTTTGTGGGCTTCAAAAAGCACAGCATGACTGCCATGCCGCCGCTCAAACGCAAGGCGGCTGTCCACAGGGGATCGATATCTATTTGAGTGAAGGCGGCGCGGGATAAAATTGCTCCAGCGGCGTGGCTTGTTTGTCCTAATAAACTAATACCTAATCCCTGCCAAAGATGTTTTGATGATAAGGTTGTTTCGGCTGTTCGTTCGGCAATTACCCACGCTACGCCACAGATTGTTAAAAGGATGCCAGTACAAGCAATGGGCGATAACTTTTCTTGCAAAAATATTAAGCCCAATAAAGCTGTTAAAGGGGGAGATAGGGTTTCTAAAAGCAGCGTTCGCCTCGCGCCTAAATATTTTAATACAATAAAGAAAGCGGTGTCTCCGATGCCAATTCCTAGGCCGCCACTAATCAGCAGCATTGCTAAAATATTAGGGTTGATTGCGGCTAAGGGTTTGCCTAAAATTAGTACAGTGGCAAGGAGCATGAAAAGGGCGATCGCGCCTTTGAGCAAGTTGAGCACCACTGCGGGGATTTGCTGTCCTACTCGCTGCCATATTATGGAAGATAAGGCCCAGACAAATGCAGCGCCTAAAGCGGCGATTTCACCCATAAAATCTGTTGACTGTTGACTGTTGACTGTTGACTGTTGTTACCAATTACCCATGCCCGATTCCCCATGCCATATAAATTAGGGTTCCCGGTGGCATACCTGGAACCCTAGATTTATTAAGCTTTTTTAGCAGTGGGCGGTAAACATAAATCAATACCATCATGTCCGAATAGAGGAACGAAGCAATTCGCTTGTGCTTTGGGATTGCTTCGTTCCTTTCTTCGGACACCCAATATATGTCTACCTACTGATTAACGTTGTGGTAATTGCGGAGGTTGAGTAGGTTGAAATTGTGACCGCATATCTGTTCTTACCCAAGAAGAAAAACGATCGGGACGAACGCATTCAGCATTCTCTAATTCGTCTTTGAGTTTAGTGGCGAAAGATTCAAACATATCGACTAACGCCTGACGATCTGTTAAGCAACCTTGGAGAGCAATAAGTTGTTCCAGCGTCCAATTATACAGTTGAGTGTCCCCTTGTTCAATGCGTAAATAGAACTGACTCTCAAACTGTGCAAGATTAGAGTAGAAGTTCTCAACTTCGGACTTTATCAAGTTCATATCCAGGTAGAATTGTTGCTGTTTCAATTCTGCAAAAATCGTATTCTTGAGGTTCTGCGTGAAGTTTTGGTTCAGCTCCTGATTGACGATCGTAGAGACATCATTACGGAAGTTGAGAATCTTGTTATCCAAGCTAGTATTAATGCGATTGTCAAGATCGTTGACAATATTATTAGTCACTAACTGCACGTTGTGATTGCTAGATTGATTAACAACCGTATTGATGCGTTGATCCATGTTAGATTCAATCTGCTGAATGACCAGATTTTTAATGTTTTGGCTTTGGTCAGCAATTTTGAGATTAACTACCGCATTAATCCGCTGATCCATGTCGTGTTGAATTTGCTGAACAATTTGAGTGTTAATATCTTGAGATAGATTAGACACTTTCAGGTTCACGACATTATCGATGCGTTGATCGATGTAAGTTTGCATCTGCTGAATCACCAGATTCTTCACATTCTGGGTTTGATCGGAAATCTTGATGCTCACCACATTCTCAACACGCTGATCAATAGTATGTTGGAGTTGCTGAATTACCTGATTAGTGATTTCTTGAGATTGATTGGCGATTTGGACATTAACGGAGTTACTAATGCGCTCATCAATATCAGCCGACATTTGATTAATTACCTGAGTATTAATCTCTGTAGATTGATTGGCAATTTTGATGTTAACTACATTCTCAATCCGTTGCTCAAGTTCAGTTTGCATTTGCTGAACTACGAGGTTCTTAACTTCTTGAGTCTGATTAGACACTTTGAGATTAACGACGGACTCAACACGCTCATTGAGTTCGGTTTGCATTTGTTGCAGCACTAAGTTTTTAATCTCTTGGGTTTGTTCAGAGATTCTTAAATTCACCTGCTCACTAACAATGCGGGGGATTCGGGAAATAAATAAGTCGTTGAGATTTTTGTTGAAGTACCCCGACCAATTGTGGAAATTCTGATTAAAACTAACTTCCATTTGTTGGGTAAGAGTCTTAAGCATAAACTCCAGCCGTGCTACCTTCATCCCTAAGTCTTTAGCTTGAGTTTGATAGCCTTTAAGCAGCCATTTTTCCAAATTGTCCCAATAAGCTTCTTTTTTATCGTTCGGGTCATCTGTTACTGTGATGGAAGTATTGATTTGGGCTGCCATTTGCTGCCACATTTGTTCCATCTGAGCTTGGTCAAAACTGAAGTTAAATCCACTGCTAATATCGATATTTTCAGTCCCCGAGCTAGTTGTACCACCAGTGGTAACTGGTATACCACCAGAGCTAGTTGTACCACCACCAGACGTAACTGCTGTACTACTAGAGCTAGTTGGGCTACCACTACTCACTACACTAACAGTGCTGCCGCTGCTGCCCATACTAACAGTGCTGCCGCTGCTGCCCGTACTAACAGTGCTGCCGCTGCTGCCCGTACTAACAGTGCTGCCACTGCTGCCCGTACCAGGTTTTTGTTTTGCCTTTTCTTGGTCTACTTCTACATCACTGATGTTGTTGATTTCTAAAACAACTTGCCCTTGGTTATCTTCTATGTAGGTATCAAAAAAGAAGCCGGAGATGGTTGTTTTTTCTTTGACTTCAAAAATAACGTCATCTTTGAAGCCATTTAAGGAACACCAACTTTCGCTAAGTTCAATTCCTGTCAACTTGGAGATAAATTTTCCCCCTTGAATCAAGAGTAACGCCCAAGGTTCTAATTGGAAATTTTTTGCTTCGGCTCCATAAGTGGCATTGCTTTCCCGAATCTTGACGCGATAGTTCCCAGGGGCTAACTCGATTGAATTAGCATTGGCTTTTTTAAGATTTGAGAGAGAATTGCTATCAAGCGGATAGCAGTTTGTCTTGCTATCAACGGTTAAAGTTTGGGGATTCTGTTGATTGCCAGTGATTGAAACAGTGACTTGTCCTTGATTATCAGCACTATAAATATCAAAGAATAAAGCACAGACTACAGCTTTTTCTTTGATATCAAACTGCAATTTGTCGTTATAGCCGTTTAAAGTTGCCCAAGTTCCACCTGTCTCAACACCTGTTTTTGTGTTGATAAAGGTACTGCCATCAAGTCCATAAATCCAGAGAAAAACAAAAGGCTCACCGACGGTATCGGCACTATAACTGTAGCTACCACTGGTAATTTGGATGTCAAAAGTTCCTTTGTCTAATGTCAGAGACTTAGCAACATTTTGTTGCAAGTTATTCATCTGATCGGTATTGATAAGGTAACAGTTTTCTTTTGTATCAATCGTTAACAGTTTCATAGTTGCCTCCCTAGTTGTAGTAGTTGTTTTTGCCGCTTGTGTAGCTTCCGTGTTAACTTTTGGAGTGATGGTTGCGATCGCTTCTGCTGCTGGTTGATAAACCGCTATTCCTGCCCAACGACCGCTAGGCTTGGTTTGAGCCACTAATGTGCCTTTACCTGTCTGGGTATTAATGCGGATTAATTGACCGTCTTTTCCCAAATTAAAAAATCTGCCGGTAACGCCATAAAGGACATTGCCAACAAATTCCATACTGCCAATACCAGGAAATCCGGTATCACCAATAGTTTTAACTTCGCTAGTATCGAGATTGCATCTAGCAAGTAATTTCTTCTTTTCGTAACCAATTAATGTGATATATGCTATGCCATTGCTATCAAAGGCAATTTCGCCACAGTTGTAGTCTTTATTAGCTACTGTAGCTACTGGTGTACCTTTTCCTGTTTTGATATCCAGGGCAATCAGTTGTTTAGCTGTGCTGGCATAAAGGGTTTGACGTTGGGGATTATAAGCCAAGCCGGCTGTAGCAAAGCCCGTATCCCCAATGACAATCGTATCGCCCGTTTTGATGTCAATTTTTACGAGCTGCGTTGTGCCGCCTTCTCGATCGATGCCATAGAGTTGTGAATCAACAAAGGCAATCTCATACAGTTCTGTAACGATCTCACCGATGAATGTTGCTTTACCTGTGGCTAAATCAAGAGTATACAGTTTACTTAACTGATTTGAGACACAATCTTGGATATACACTGTCCCTGGAACCATAGCTAAATCCAAAGAAGATATATTGCTTGCCTGATTACTCATCTTTTTCTGTTTTTATTACATAAAAAAGCAGATGAAAGTAATAGTGCGGTTGGTCATCAGTTATTTCAACTGATTTGGGGAAAATACTCGGCTAGCAACGAGAGCCACCAGCGAGTGCGAGATAAAGTGATTAGAGATGCAGTGGGAACTGCTTGGCTATTTAGCACAGAGTCCTTTATTAAGACATCACTAGCTTTCCTCGCAGTGGGCGGGGAGAGAATCGAACTCTCATACCTTTCGGTGTCAGATTTTGAGTCTGATGCGTCTACCAATTTCGCCACCCGCCCTTTTTGGTTTCATCATAATAACAGACCGATCGATTGGCTCCTAGCAAAGATTCATAATCTTTTAAACTTGCCCAGCGATCGATCTCTCTGGCGCGCAATACTGGTACAGGATGGGACAACTGAGCCGTCTGAGCTTGTTTGAGCATATCTCCGAGTTGAGTGCTGCTGAGGTCGTCGTAGGATCGCGCCTGCGCCAAAAACGCATCTACATTCAGTTTTTGGTAATCACTTAATGTGATATATGCTATTAGACTTGTTTGGCAAAACTGTTAAGAACTCATAATCTAGGTTGCTGGTGACGGTATTTCCGTTAGTGCTGATAAACTCAGCATCTGCTAGAATTGGTGGTCAGTTTGACTGATCCGGAGATGACTATTAATCTATCTAGAAGGGTAGATAATTTTTTTTTTCGTAATCAAACGTAACATCTTTCTCTTCTTTCAGTGGTGCGAAGTCAGTAGTAACGAGCATTGTATCGAACTCGTTCTCGCTCCATACCATAGAGTTGTGAATCAACAAAGGCAATATCATAAACTTCTGTAACGATCTCACCGATGAAGGTTGCTTTACCTGTGGCTAAATCCAGAGTATACATTTTACTTAACTGGTTCCAGACACAATCTTGGATATAAACTGTGCCTGGAACCATAGCTAAATCCACAGAAGGTATATTGCTTGCCTCCTTACTCATCTTTTTCTGTTTTTATTACATAAAAAAGCAGACGAAAGTAATAGTGCGGTTGGTCATGAGTTATTTCAACTGAAGTTCGGAAAATACTCGGCTACCAACCACAGCCACCAGCAAGCGATATCAAGTGATGAGAGATGCACTTGGAGATACTTGGCTACCTAGCACACAGTTCTTTATTAAAAGATCACTAGCTTTTCTAGTAGTGGGCGGGGAGAGAATCGAACTCTCATACCTTTCGGTGTCAGATTTTGAGTCTGATGCGTCTACCAATTTCGCCACCCGCCCTTTTGGGTTTCACCATCATAACACACCGATCGATTTTGCACAAGAGATTCACAATCTTTTGAACTTGCCCAGCGATCGATCTCTCTGGCGCGCAATACTGTTACAGGATGGGACAACTGAGCCGTCTGAGCTTGTTTGAGCATTTCTCCCAGTTGAGGGCTGCTCACAGACTTCTTTATTAATACATCACCATCTTTTCTAGTAATGGGCGGGGAGAGAATCGAACTCTCATACCTTTCGGTGTCAGATTTTGAGTCTGATGCGTCTACCAATTTCGCCACCCGCCCTTTTTGTGGGTTTCAGCATCATAATACACCGATCGATTTTGCACAAGAGATTCATAATCTTTTGAACTTGCCCAGCGATCGATCTCTCTGGCGCGCAATACTGGTACAGGATGAGACAACTGAGCCGTCTGAGCTTGTTTGAGCATTTCTCCCAGTTGAGTGGTGCTGAGGTCGTCGTAGGCCCGCGCCTGCGCCAAAAACGCATCGACATTCAGTTTCGGAGCTAAAGTCGGCGAACCTCCGGCCAGTTTCATCAACAGTGATGCTACCACTCTTGGGTCTTGAGTCGCGAGCAAGGCGGCGCGATCGCACGTAAATTCCGCACACCGCAACCATTCCAACATTTGCGCCTGCAAACCCTGCGCGAGCACGGCTCCCACAGGCGAAATTTGCCCTGCGGCCAACACAATTAAATTAGCCAGAGTCAGGTAAACTCCGTGCTCGCACTTCAAATGCCCCAACTCGTGAGCAATTACTGCCTTAACTTCCTCATCTGTGAGCAAATCAATCAGAGAAGTGTGCATCACCACAAAAGGCTGTTTTCCCCGCATCGCAAAGGTGTAAGCATTCGGCATCGGATGCTGGCGGACATAAAGCTGCGGCGGCTCCAAATCCAGAGTTTGGCAGGCATCCAACAGCAATTGATGCAGGTGGGGCAATTGATTTTCGCCGACTTGGACGCTGGAAGCCAGATTTTCCAGCATAAAAAACTGTTCGCCAAGTTGTCCCAGCAACTGCCGCACGATCAAATCCAGGCCGGGCAGTTGTTTGAGAGTGCTGGTAGCTTCCAAGTCTAGCGGGTGGCGAAACTGGTCTGCTTTTAAACCGATGAGGGGTATGTTCGACATTTTAGTCAGTTGGGAATGGGGAATGGGGAATGGGGAATGGGGAATGGGGAATGGGGAATTGGCCAAACAGGGAAGTCTTTTGCTTCTTCCTTTTTTCCTCTTCCTTCTTCCTTCTTCCTTCTTCCTTCTTCCTTCTGACTACTTTAAACCCGATCGCACGGGATTGACAGGAGCCTCAGCAGTCGCCGGGTCTGTTCCCTCTTTGACGCGCCGCAACTTAGCTCCCAATTTTTGCAGTTTCACTTCTAACTGCTCATAGCCGCGGTCTAAGTGCTGCAAGCTGCTGATGGTTGTGACACCATCGGCTGCAAGTCCCGCTAACACTAACGCCGCCGAAGCCCGCAAATCTGTTGCCACTACCGGCGCACCCGACAGCCGCGACACTCCGCGCACAATCGCTACATTGCCTTTCAGGCGAATGTCGGCGCCCATGCGGTTGAGTTCTGCTACGTGGCGCAAGCGATTCTCAAACACGGTTTCTTTGATCAAGCTGTCGCCTTCGCTCAGCGTCAGCAAAGCCATAAACTGAGCTTGCATATCTGTGGGGAAACCGGGGTAAGGCAGAGTTTCTATGTCTGTGGCCGAGTGAGTTTTGCCGGGAACTATCCGCAAAATGTCGGGGGATTCTGCAATAATTTTCGCCCCAATAGTCTTCAATTTGGCAATGACTGCCGTCAGGTGGTCGGGAATTACCGGCGACAAACTGATTTCGGAGTGAGTGATGGCTCCTGCTACTAAAAATGTTCCGGCTTCAATGCGATCGGGAATAATTGAATAGTCTACCGCGTGCAGCTTGGGAACTCCCGAAATGACGATCGTATTCGTGCCAGCGCCTTGAATTTTAGCTCCCATTGCGCGGCAGAAATTCGCCAAATCAGCGACTTCCGGCTCTTGAGCCGCATTTTCAATCACGGTTTCTCCTTCAGCCAGAGTCGCCGCCATCATCAAAGTTTCAGTTGCGCCGACGCTGGGGTAGTCCAAATAAATTTTGGCTCCTTTCAGGCGGCGGTTGGGCCCCTTGACGTAAGCGTGAACCGTGCCGTGGTCGATGTGGACTTCGGCACCTAGGGCTTGCAGACCGCGAACGTGAAGTTCAACGGGTCGGGCACCGATGGCGCACCCACCGGGCAAGGGCACTTTGGCAAATCCCAAACGCGCTAGCAGTGGGCCGATGATGAAGAAGCTCGCCCGCAGTTGGCTGACTAATTCGTAGGGGGCTTGAGCGTCTATGAGGTTGCTGGCGTTGATGTCTAAAACGTCGCCGTGCTGTTGTAATTTGACTCCTACAGCCGAGAGAATTTGTCCCATGCGGGCGACATCGACTAGACCAGGAACGTTGCGGAGACGGCAATCCTCTGGGCATAGCAGGGCTCCTGCCATGACGACTAAGGCCGAGTTTTTGGCGCCGCTGATTTTGACGTGTCCTTTAAGGGGCTGGCGACCCCAAATTTGCAATACTTGTTGGTCGCTTTCAGGTGAAGCTGGCACGTTAGATGAGTTCTGAGCTGGTGTAATGGGTTTGCCCTCCATAATGCGCTTCGTTACTTTATACATTATTAATTTTGGTTCGATTTTACCGGAAAGTTTTTATATGTCTAGGGGTAACATTAGGAATTGCGGGAATTATATTTGCTGAAATCCTCTCTGGGTATGGCTTTCATCTTTAATCCCACAAATAATGTCGATCGAGTTTCATGGAGTTATCTGTATCAAAATTTACGTTAATTTGTAGCGCTCGCTCGGGTCGGAGGTATTGTACTTTTGTCAACGAGCTTTTGAAGTAAAATGCAACTCGGTTGTTGACAAAGGTGTAAGATATCGGTTCGATCGACAATGGGTGAAAGTTTATAGATTGTCGATCGCCCCATTGCCTGTGCTACCCTGTGACAACAACCTAGAGCCAAAGCTACTCCTAGCATATGGTTCACATTAAACGGATCGAACTGACGAACTTTAAATCTTTTGGCGGCACGACGGCCATTCCCGTGCTGCCCGGTTTTACTGTGGTTTCCGGGCCCAACGGTTCTGGGAAGTCCAACATCCTCGACGCTTTGCTGTTTTGTCTCGGACTTTCGAGTTCCAAGGGAATGCGGGCTGAACGTTTGCCGGATTTGGTGAACAGCGCCCAAAACAAACGCGGTACGATCGAAGCTAGCGTGACTGCGACTTTTGCGCTGGAAGATGTGGGGGAGGAATGGTTCGCCCGGGATGAAGATGAGGAGGAAAATGCAGCAGATGAGTTATCTGTTGAAGCAGAGGAAGTCGAAGGGATAGAAATTGTCGAAACTCAAGACAACAACGGCCCATCACCTGCCAATCGAAAATCGCCTCTATCTGTTGAAGAAGTCGAAGGGATAGAAACTGCCGAAACTCTAGACAACAACGGACAATCATCTGCCAATCGAAAATCCAAAATCCAAAATCCAAAATCCGAAGAGTTATCTGTTGAAGACGTAGAAGAGATTGAAATCGCAGCAACTCAAGACAACAACGGGCAACTACTCGCTACCAATCGAAAATCCAAAATCGAAAATCCAAAATCGGATGAGTGGAGTGTGACGCGCAAACTTCGGGTAACTCGCCAAGGTACTTACACTTCAACTTATTACATTAACGGCCAACCTTGCACGCTGACACAACTTCACGAACAACTCAACCGCTTGCGAATTTATCCCGAAGGCTATAACGTCGTGCTGCAAGGAGACGTTACGAGCATTATTTCGATGAATTCTAAGGAACGCAGAGAAATCATTGACGAATTAGCGGGCGTGGCTCAGTTCGATCGCAAAATCTCTTTAGCTAGGCAGAAGTTGGATGAAGTTAAGGAGGTGGAAGAACGCAGCCGGATTGTAGAAAAAGAGCTGATTTCTCAGCGCGATAGACTTGCTTCCGATCGCACAAAAGCGGAAAAATATCAAAAATTGCGGGCGGAATTTCAAGAAAAGTCGCAATGGGAAATTGTGCTGAAATTCCGGCAATTGCAGCAGCAAGAATGGAAACTGCGAGAACAAATCGAAACGGGCGATCGCACTTCGGCATCTCTCACCGAACAACTGCAAGCAATTAGCACCCAAATTCAAGCAGCAAACGCCGAACTTGATGCGCTGAATGCCCGCGTTAAAGCTTTGGGAGAGTCGGAATTGTTGGCTTTGCAAGCGACGATTGCAACTCAGGAAGCGGAACGGCGGCAACTGCAAAACCGC
Organism: Microcoleus harperi Pol14_C6; assembly: GCF_036701295.1. Taxonomy (NCBI): domain Bacteria; kingdom Bacillati; phylum Cyanobacteriota; class Cyanophyceae; order Oscillatoriales; family Microcoleaceae; genus Microcoleus; species Microcoleus harperi. The sequence continues at coordinate 10,494 of NZ_JAUBQN010000040.1, forward strand.
AAACAGGATTTGGAAAAAACTGCTGGGCAAATGGCTGCTAACATAGCACAAACCGAGGAAGAAGTTCGGCAATTCCGCCAAAGTTTGGAGCAAATTGAGATTGAAATATCTTATGTTAAGTCTCAAATAGGAATTTTGCAGGAACAGCGGGATGCCGCCCAGCAAAGTTTAGATGAAAGTCGGGAAGTTGCAAATGCGATCGCTTCGACGGCAGAAGTTTGGGTACAGCAGCAGACGGAACTGCACCGCCAAATCGAAACAATTCAACAAACTTTGGAACCGCAGCGTACAGAACAAGCTACCATTGGCGAAAGAGCCGATCGCCTGCAAAGTCAAATTCAAGAACAAAACCAATCGCTGCAAGTATTGGAACAGGAAATTGCAGCGAAAAAAGAGCAGCAATCTCGCCTGGTGGAAACCAAAGGCGTGGCATCTTTGCAAGTAGAATCGCTGAATCAGATTTTAGTCGAAGCCGAACAAGAATTGCAACTGCAACAGGAAACTCAAACTCGTTTGTTGGAAGAACAGCGGGAAAGACAGCGCAAATTAGACAAACTAGAAGTGCAGTTTCAAGCACTGCAAGAAGCGACGGGAACGTTTACGGCAAAAATTGTCGCGCAAAGCGGAATTGGCGGAGTTTGCGGCTTGGTGGCTCAACTCGGCAGGGTGGAACCGCGCTATCAGTTGGCGCTGGAAATTGCGGCGGGCGCGCGCATGGGAAATATGGTGGTGGAAGATGACAGCGTTGCTGCTGCTGCGATCGAATTGTTGAAACAAAAACGGGCGGGAAGGATGACGTTTTTGCCTTTGAATAAGATTAGGGGCGGCAGGTATTCGGTGAATGAAAATTTGCGGCGCGCGGCTGGATTTGTGGATGCGGCTGTTAATTTGATTGATTGCGATTCGCGGTATCAAGAAATTTTTGCTTACGTTTTTGGCAGTACGGTTGTGTTTAGCAACCTCAGCGACGCCCGCCGCTATTTGGGACAGTACCGAATTGTCACTTTGGACGGGGAAATTTTGGAAACTAGCGGGGCGATGACTGGGGGAAGTTCAACTAACAGATCTACCTTGCATTTTGGCACGGTTGAGGCTAGTGAGGCTGCTAGTGAAGCGCGGACGATCGCATCTCTGCAAGAAAGGTTGGAGGAAATTGAGCGGATTTTGGAACGGTGCAAAATTGCGATCGATCGCGCTTCTGTTGCAGTCAAAACTCGCAGCCAAGAATTGATGGAAGCGAAACAAAATTTGCGCGAACATCAGTTGCGCTTGGAACAGTTGGATTCTGAAATTAAGAATTTGCAAGCGCAACAGGAACAAGTGCGATCGCAAATTGCGAAAAATACACAGGAATTAACTAATTCGCGATCGAGATTGCAGTTGCTGGAACGAGAATTGCCCGCACAGGAAACTCAATTGCAGCAGTACCGCCAAACTTTGGCGCAGTTGGAAGAGTCGAACAGTCACAGCGAATGGCAGCAAATGCAATCGAGTTTGCGCGCTCTTGAAGCGCAACTGCAAGAGCGAGAATTGGCTCTGAGAAACGTCCAGCAGCGCCTTGTAGACTTGGAAAATCAATTCGGGCGTTTGGAAGACAAAATTAAGGAAGGCAGCGAGAAATTGCAGGAATGGCAAGTGCAGCAAAACGCGGGGGCGGAGGCGATCGATCGCATTGTTTCGCAGCAGTTAGAACTCGATGGACAAATTGCAGCAGCTAAGGCGGCTTTGGGGGAAATTGAGGAAAAATTGGGCGTGCAGAAAGGAGAGCGCGATCGGGCGGAATCTCAATTGCGAGAGAAGCATTTAGCCAAACAGCAGTTACAATGGCAGTTGCAAAAACTGCACGAAACCCAGCAAGAACGCCGGGAACAATTAGCCTCCGTCCGCACTCTATTGGAAGCGCAGCGGGCGGAAATGCCCGACCCCGTGCCGTCGATTCCTGAAAATGTCGAGAAAGCCAATTTGACGGAATTGCAGCAAGAAGTAAAGGCGATCGCCAAACGCATTCAAGCTTTAGAACCAGTCAATATGCTAGCCTTGGAAGAGTACAACCGCACTCAAGAACGCCTTCAAGAATTGAGTCAAAAATTGACGACATTGGAAGGAGAACGCACTGAACTGCTGTTGAGAATCGAAAACTTTACAACCCTCAGGCGGCGCGCTTTTAAGGAAGCTTTCGACGCGGTTAACGAGAACTTTCAGACTATCTTTGCGGAACTTTCCGAAGGCGATGGCTATCTCCAGCTAGATGACCAAGAAGACCCCTTCAGCAGTGGCTTGAATTTGGTGGCTCACCCGAAGGGCAAACCCGTACAGCGGCTGGCTTCCATGTCTGGAGGCGAAAAGTCCTTGACGGCGCTGAGTTTTATTTTTGCGCTGCAACGCTACCGCCCGTCTACGTTTTACGCTTTTGATGAAGTGGATATGTTTCTGGATGGGGCAAATGTGGAGCGATTGGCTAGAATGATAAAACGACAGTCGGAACAAGCCCAGTTTATTGTTGTGAGTTTGCGGCGACCTATGATTCAATCGGCTGAGCGTACAATTGGTGTTACTCAAGCACGGGGAGCTTATACTCAAGTCATAGGACTGAAGTTGTAGTCCCGGAGTTTATGTTAACGCTCGTGTTGAGTGATATATGTACTTAATAAATCAGGATTAAAGTTAGAATGACATCCGAACAAATCTGCCAACGCTCCGACATTCTAGGCACTCAGGTCATCACCCGCGACAGAGGTAAACGCTTGGGGGTGGTTAGTCAATTGTGGGTGGACATCGATCGGCGGGAAGTTGTGGCGATCGGTCTGCGTGATAATATATTTGCGGTCGCTGGAATGCCGAAGTTTATGTTCCTCAGCAATGTCAGCGAAATCGGCGACGTGCTGTTGGTGGAAGATGAGAGCGCGATCGAAGACGATGTTGATGTTGAAGTCTACAGCATTTTGATTAACAGCGAAGTTATTACCGAAACTGGCGAACTTTTAGGTAGGGTGCGGGGCTTTAGGTTCGACCCCGAAGACGGTAAATTAGTTTCTATAATTATCGCTTCTCTGGGAATCCCCCAAATCCCCGACCAAGTTCTCAGCACTTACGAGTTGGGGATTGAAGAAATTGTCAGCAGCGGCCCGAATCGCTTGATTGTGTTTGAAGGTTCCGAGGAAAGGCTCAGGCAGCTTAGTGTGGGTTTGCTGGAGCGCGTTGGTTTGGGCCAAGCACCTTGGGAACGAGAAGAGGACGAGGCAGGTTATTATCCGAAACCCGTGGCTACGGGAAATCAATTGGGCCCGGGCGTGCGGATACCTGCACCGGAAATGCGGAGCCGGGTAGCTGCGCCTGCGGTGGAGGAAGTTCCTTGGGATGAGGATTTAGAGTGGAATCGGCCTGCGGTGCGCCAGCCGATGCGCGCTGTACAGGCACAGCAGCCTGAGCCAATAATCGACGATTACGAGGATTACGAAGAGGATAATTGGGGCGGCGAGGAGGACGATTATGAGGAGGAGTACGAGGAGAAGCCGCAGTACACTCGCTCTGAGAGTTCTCGCCCCAAGCAGCCGGTGGTGCAGTACGAGTACGACGATGATGTGGAGGCTGATGCTTGGGCTGACGATGAGGCGCCGAAGCCTTACCAGGCTCCTCGGGTGAATATCCCTGAGAAGACTAAGACTCCTGAGTACGAGGAGGAGCCTGGTTATTAGAAATTAATCGCTCGGTTGGGCGGGTTTACGAGATTGTTTGTTTTAGACATAGATAGTTGTGAAATCCGCCCCTACAATGGCCTGTAGGGGCGGGTTTCACCAACCATATCGGCGTAAAACCAACTATATAATAAACCCGCCCCCGCCCAACGAATAATCGGAATCTACATTTTTTTGGAGTATCTCGAACATCAGGTTAATCTAGATTATCGGCTGTGTGGGGGCGGGTTTATCTAAATTGTTGGTGAACCTCAAATATTGTTTGTAAAACCCGCCCCTACGCTAAATTATGAAAAAAACTTTTATTAAAACCTTTATTTTCAGATTAATAACATATCTAATTTTTCCAATCTTTTTATCCACAACCACCGCTGAAATTGTCTTGCGAGTTGCGGGATACAAACCCTGGCAAATAGAAAATGTTGATGTCGCCGTCGAACCAAAAGGTAACTTTTTCACTAAAGACTCGGAACTCGGCTACAAACATTTGCCGGGGAAATTCAAGGTGACACTTAACGGCAATTACTCATTTAATGCAACCCACCTCGATAATAGTCTCAGAATAACACATCCCCTCAATACTTACAATTCCTCCTCAAAAAAGCCAGAAATTTGGATATTTGGCTGTTCTTTTACCTACGGTTGGTCATTGAATGATAGCGAAACTTATGCTTGGTTGCTGCAAGAGAAATTACCCAAATATGAAATAGTTAATTTTGGCGTTAACGGCTACGGCACGCTGCACTCGTTGATTCAATTCAAAGAAGCACTCAAACAAGGAAATAAACCCAAAATTGCGGTGATTGCTTATGCGGGTTTTCACGACCGCCGCAATACTTTGTTAAGGGCGAGAAGAAAGCAAATGGCTGCTTGGAATAAACTCGGTATTCTGTTGCAGCCTGATGCTAGGCTGAATGGAAAAAATAATTTTACCTACAAGATGGCAAAACTTGAATATCACGAGTTCCCGCTGATGCGGGTTTCTGCATTAAGCCATTTTTTGGAGGTTAATTACAATCAATTTGAAGAGGGATTGTACAAAAGTCACGAGGTTTCTAAGGCAATTATTGAAGAGTTTAACCGTGTGGCTGAGGCTAATGGTGTTAAGTTAGTTGTGGTGGGAATTAATAGCGGTTCTGCTAAGATGTTGCAGGAGTTAAGTCAGGAGGGAATTGCTACGGCGGATATTTCGGTTGATTTGAAAATACCTGCCAATAATAATTTACCTCATGACCTTCATCCAAGTGCGATCGCCAATCGGCAATATGCAGAAAAGTTGGAAGGTTTTTTGCAACGTACTGTTTTAAAGTAAGTTAACGAACCGCGAAGGCGCAAAGGGCGCGAAGGAATAGAGAAAGAGGAAGTTTAGAAGTTATTTAGGGCTGCGAGAGTGATGGGATTATTGAATTTTGTTTTTTTTAAATGGCCTAGAAAATTTATAATTGATGGTTTTTTCCTGTTTCTACTTGTTCTTATAACAGTTGCAGTAACATCAATCTATGTATCCAGCGAACATACTTTCTATTGGTGGGATTACGCGGGCTACAACACCGCTACAGTCAACACGGCAAATTTATTTCGAGACTCGCCCGATAAAGCATGGCGCGGAGTTATAGAATCGCTATCTAAGGAAAAAAACCTGTTAATTTCTCTGCCGTTAGTGCCGTTTATTCTCTTATTTGGCGAGTCTCGGCTGAGTTACATTCTGAGCGTATCCCTGATTTATGTGCTGCCGTTTCGCCTGTTGCTGGGGGCAATTTCTGCAAAGCTAATTCCAGTTTATCCCCGCCGGGTGTTTTGGTCAACTGTGCTGCTGAGTTTATTAATTCCGATGAGTTGGATACCGACTCTGCGGGGATATCTGGATACTGGCGGCTGTGTGTTTGTAGCCTTGGCAATTTGGGTTTATTTGCAGGATGTTAAGCTGAAATCTTGGTGGAAAATCCCGTTAATTGGGTTTTTGCTGGCGGCGTCGATTCTGTTGCGGCGTCATTTTGCTTATAGTGCGATCGCATTTTTTGGTGCAGCGACTTTACAGGCTTTCATCGAGTTTATTGTACTAATATACCGTAAAAAAACTTCGTTGTCGTCTCCAAAAGACAAGGACGCAACAGGGCCGTTTGCCTACAGAAGCTTGTTTGAATCCGCTGTTAAATTGGGATTGATAGCTGCCACTAGCTTGACTATTTTAATGTTGGTAGCGGGAGATTTTACTCGCAGTGCTCTGACGGTTGACTACCGCAATTTGTATGTCGCTTGGAGTTTGCCTGTAAATGATATTTTAACTCGTTATGCGGATTTTTACGGTTTGGGAACTTGGCTGCTGGTACTGATTGGTTTTTCTGCAGGAATTCTCACTCGAATGCTGGTTCCGGCGGCGGCTATTTTTGTTTCATTGTTTGGGGTTTTGTCGCTGATTGAATGGCTGTTAGTGTTGCGTTACGGCTACTTGCACTATACAATTCATATTACACCGATCGCACTTTTGGGATTGTCAACATTTTTCTGGACAACTTGGCTGACACTCAAGGGAAAAGTCCGGTATTTGATGCTGGGCGCGGCGGGTTTGTACCTGGTTTTGAATGCCGCAGTCGGGTTAATTCCTCTCAAAATTGATTTGCCAAGACTGTTTGTGGGTAATTTTCCGCCGTTAGTGCGATCGGACTACGACGAAGTTGTAAAATTAGTGGAGTTTCTGCGAAAATTAGCACCCAACGAAGAACCGATTTATATTGTCGGTGCTTCTAACAATTTCAATGCTAACATTCTCAGACAAGCTAACCGAAAATTAAACCCGCCGGAGGGTTGGTGGAAATTAAATACCATTGGGAGGCCGCAAATTGACTCGCGCGATACTTACCCGCTACCGGAGTTGTTGCAGGCCCAATATGCGGTGGTTGCTGTACCTTTTCAGCAGGTGTTACCGACTGACGAACAAGTTTTGCGATCGCACGAACAAGATGTTGTTAAAGTTGTGTACGATGCCTTTACTCAAAACTGGGAAATTGCCCGCGATTTCCAATTGCTACCGGAACAGTTTAAGCTAGAAAACGGCGTGACTGTCAGCGTTTACCGGAGGATGCGGCCGACTGATACAGCAACGGCAGTTAGGACTCTGGAGGCGATGCAGCGGCAAATAGTCGATCGACCGGGCACGCAGTTAGATTGGATTAGTTTGCATCAATCAATCTACACAAGTGCCAATTATTCAGTCAGTCAAGAATCGGATAACCTGTATAATATTGTAACTCATCCAATTAAAAACAGCAAGAAACTCGATACATCTTTCCTGTATTTAGGTTCCATCTCAGACAAAGCGAAAGTTATCGGCCAACTCAATTTACCTAACAAACAATGCCCGGGAATTGCCCTGCGCTTGACTTTGTGGGACAAGCAAGGTAAATTAGTAGACTCAGCAGAGATGGCTTACAGTCAAAAAAGTGCGATCGGCTTAAATCTATTAGTTGAGGGCAAAAATCCCATTTATCTGCTGCTTGAGGTATTGAGTAGCAGCAAACAGGATTTAACAAACCAATGCCAACTGGAGATTAACAATTTGGCTGTCAGTAGGTAAGTTGAACCGTCAATGCAAAAACATCAAAAATCCCACTGGTATTTTAATCTATCTCTGTATACTTTTGTCATCATCGGTTCCCTGATGGCAACTGGCTATATTTTTCCGATTGGAGGCAACTTTCCCGAAGTGCCGCCAATTCAATTTATGTTAAATCCTGAACTATACAAAAATGACTATTACGTTCAGGAAATGGTTAAGTTTAATCCGAGATATTACTATTATTATATTATCTATTTGCTCGCCAACTTAGGAACAAGCATTCCCCTAGCGCACTTTATTTATCAATTCCTAGCCTTCGGTTCATTTATCCTAGCTTGCTACGCAATTCTCAATATCTATACTAATTCCAAACTGCCCGCCGCAGCGATGGCTTTTTTATGTATAGCCGCTTCATTTACAGATGTTGGTAACACCCTGATATTTTCCACAAAATCAGTACCCAGTACCTTCGCAATGGGTTTCGCCATCTGGGGAATTTACTTTAGTTTGCGCCAGAAATGGCTGACCGGATATTTCTTTTTTGGACTGGGTTGTCTGCTGCAATTTTTAGTTGGTTTATTGCCGGGATTGATGATGGTTCCCGTTTTATTTATTGAATCTGTAAGACAGCGGAAGTTTAAAACACTGATTTTGGCGATCGCACTTTTAGCAGCAATGGCAAGTATCGTTTACGTACCGATGTTATTAACAGGTACTACCAGCACTCACACTATCGACAACGCCGAGTTTGTCTACATTCATGCGAAAGTCCGCAACCCCCACCACATCCTCCCGTCAAATTGGGATGTCGGGAATTGGTTCAACTTTATATGTTTCATAATGGGTGGGTTGCTGTGCATCAAAAATTCCGATTTATTGCCAAAAGAAGACAAGATTAATTTTTATGTAATTGTTGGCACATCAATTTTTGCACTCTTTCTAAATTACGTCTTTGTCGAAGTTTACCCTTTGGCTTTTATCGCCAAACTACAGTTAGCTAGAACCGTACCTTTTGCTCAATTAATTATATTTATTGCTGTGGCTTTGACGGTAGATAGACTTTACAGAGACAAACAAATAGCTGTTAGCTTGTTGCTGTTAGCTGTACTAACTTTGCCTTTTCGGGGTATAATTTTCCTAGTATTATCAGTGTGGCAAACAAAAAATTACTTATTTCCCAAACGATATAATATATTGTTGTGGATTTTAGCAGCAGCAACGGTAATTTTTAGCTTGATATATCCGGTGACTGACTCGTGGGAAATAATTGGCGATCGAATAATTAGCATCCCAGTGCTTTTCTCAATCCTCGCCTTCCCATTCATTTTAGAAGAAACATCCCTAGCTACATCTATAAAACAGACTCTAACTCACACATTAGCCTTAATAACTACTACCACCTTAGTTTTTGGAATAGCAGGAATTCTGCCCAAACCAATATTAAATGTATTTCAAACAAGAGTTAATATCAATGCCGTTCCCAGGGACGACTTAAGCAGATTAGCTGTGCGTTTTTCGCAAATTAGCAGCCGCGATGTACTCGTATTAGTTCCACCCTCAGTTACCAGTTTCCAGTTTTTCTCCGACAGAGCGATTGTCGTCAACTTCAAGAACTTTCCCTTTACCGAAAAAGGCATTAAAGAATGGCAAAATCGCATGGAAGCTGTTTTAGGGGTTCCCTTAAACCCGCAAATGATTTGGGGAGGAAATGACTTTTTTATCCGACGCAGCAGTGCGGATTTAGTCAAAGTAGCCAGAAAATATCATGCCGATTATATCCTGACTCGTACTGATTGGCACCCAAATATTGACGGAGAAATAGTAGAGCAAGAAGGCAAATGGATACTGTTTAAAATTAGATAATACTATTCTTGAAAACATGAGAGATTTATTCAGTCTGGCGAAGGCCGATTTTGTTTGTATAGAAGCGGTTTCAACCGCCGAATCCGATCTGCGGTTAAATATCAAAACCCGAATCATCAATAATTTCGCTAATTTGCTTGTCCACATAATCAGCATCCACATTCCGCGCCATCAACTCAGCTAAAATCCCCAAAGAAATCAACTGCACCGACAGAATTGTACACAAAATCCCAAAAAATAACAAAGGTCGATTCCCGATCGGCCCAAAATTCATCCCCGCCAAATTCAGAAACCAAATAACTATCAAATAACTCAGCGAAACAGTTCCAACCAAGCCAAAACACAATCCCAAACCCCCAAACAAATGACCCGGTTTGTGCAAATACTGCGTCGTGGCTAACACCGTCAACAAATCAATAAATCCCCGCGCATAACGTTCCCAGCCGTAATTTGATTTTCCGTGCTTTCGCGGATGATGTTCCACCACTACTTCCCCAATTTTAAACCCTAAATTGTTTGCTAAAGCCGGAATGTAGCGGTGCAATTCCCCGTACAATTTAATAGACTGCAAAACTTCCCTACGGTAAGCTTTAAAACCGCAATTCATATCGTGCATTTGCACCCCCGTCAGCAAACACGCAACGGCATTAAACAGCTTGGAAGGTAAAGTTTTAGAAAGGGGGTCGTTCCGCTGTTTTCGCCAACCGGAAACTAAATCAAATCCCGATTCTAAATGATGTAAAAATTTGGGAATTTCAGCGGGGTCATCCTGCAGGTCAGCATCGAGAGTAAAGATAATTATCCCTGCTGCATTGCGAAATCCTGCTGAAAGTGCGGCGGATTTGCCAAAGTTGCGGCGGAGTTTAATCGCTTTAATGAGTTTGGGATGTTGGCTGGCTAAATCTGCGATTTCTTGCCACGAATAATCGCGGCTACCGTCATCTATGAAAATGACTTCGTAATTGTCAATTCCGGTTTGGGACATGACAATTTGGATTTTTTCAAACAGTAATTTGAGGGTGGCTTCTTCGTTGTGAACGGGGATTACGAAGCTGAGATGTTTTGGCATAGGGCTATTCTATTTCATTTGTGTTGTAAATGAGATTTTTTTATTAACCGCAGAGGGCGCTGAGGGCGCAGAGAAGGAGAAAGAGAGGTTTTTTAGTTTTTATTGATAACTTGGGAGTTTCGCAATGCTACCCAACCTTTGCGGTTTTTAAAGGAGGCATAGGCTGTCAATAATTTATCTGTTGGTGATGTTTGAATGTATCCTCTCCAAGCTGCGAATTCGTAGGAAGGGCCAAACAAGTTAACTAAATCTGGGCGCGGAAATCCTGACATGGCAAAACCTCGAACGACATTTTCTTGGTTGAGAATGGCAATACATTTTACATTGTTTTCGGGGTCTCCTACCCAGCCAATTACTCTCGCTGCTGTTGGTGCAAGTGGGGTGGCTGTATCAAAATATCCGGGTACTCCGTCTTTGGGTGCTGACAGTAAATTTGGGTCTATTTTTGTGTCTAATGCTGCACAGAAATTGTGTTTTTTGATGTCTCGGTTAAATGGCACTAATTTGTTAGTTTTTAAGGCGTCGATTAACCCGACAAAAGCGGCGGGTTTGTTGCCTACGCGGTCTTTAATTAGCGTTACGTCGGTGATGCCTAATTGCAGTGATAATGCTACTAACGGTTGATAAGTTGCTCTGCGGGCGATCGCCATTGCAGTTTCGCCTCCCACCCCGTACATTAAAATAATCCCGACTGTGGCGGCTGCAAACAGCGGTGTCAGCCAACGCCCTTGAATTCTTGGTGTTGGCTGCAACTCGCGCACCCACAATACTGTCAGCACAATTGTGCTCATCCAAAACAAAGCTGGGAGTGTGGCGTAGCGGGAAGCGGTCGCCTGTTCGACGCCAAATCCCGATCGACTGACAGCGGCCATTAACGCCGTTTGCAGCGTGTAAAGTTGGATTGATAGCCAAGGCAGCCAATCCGGGCGATCTACCTTTTTTACAAATAGCCAATAACCCACAAAACCAGTCGGCGCCATCAAACCAATTATACCAATAATTGAGGCAAAAATAATATTTTCGCTAAAAATTCCGCCGAGATAAGTGGGAATATATTCGAGAGTTTTGAGCGGGTTAATTTTAGTTAAAGAAGGGTGATGAGATGGAGTTTTATAAGTTAAAAAATAAATGCCAATCACGGCAATCGAAGCAATGAAATACAAATAAGTTATTCGCCGAGGAAACCGCAGCACAACAGCAGCAGCACACAATATCGGCCACAAAGCTAAAGGAGTGCTGTAACTAATACAGCCTAAAACGCCAAAAACAATGCTGCCAATTACCCACTTATTTTGTTTCCAGCCTTCGTTACCAGGCTCTGCCTGCGAATGAATATCTAGAGGTTCCGCCTCCCTCTTTCTTAGCAAAAGCGTCACATAGGATTGCAAACAAAATATCGAACAAATCACAAATAAATTAGCAATTATCCAGTGAACGCCGCTGAATCCCCGCATCCAATTGTGAGCCGCCGCCGGAGTAAAATTAAAAATAGAAATGCAAAGCAGTAGCGAGATAAATTGCAGCGGAAAACGCCTCAAATTTAATGGAAGCAGAGCAATTAATACGTGGCACTGAATCCAAGCCAAGAACCATGCCACTAAACACAAACCAATATTTGAACCTTGGGTGACAACTATATTCAAGCCATAAATAATTGCCGGAATCAAGACAAAATGCTCGTTCGCCCGAAATATCCAATCAAAAGGGTTTGTAGAGAAACCATCTACTGAATAAAAATTCCAGGTCATCCACCAATAATCAAAATTAGACAAGTCTCCCGCTTGGGATATCAAGTACAAAATATATGACGCTGGTATTAGAATGCCGAAAACTGATGCGGCAATTAAAATATATTGTTGCTTGACTTTCATGGATTCAGACATGGGGAGATTTTTAATGGGGAGCGGCGAGTTTAGGTGAGAAACTTTGCATATAACAGGTAACTCATGAACCAAACCCGCCCTCGCGTTTTGAGTTTTCCTCGATTTTTTATTTCAGTTCTCTAGCCAGCATTTGTCTGAGCCCTTGCCGCCAGTGGGGAGGATACGTGCCTAGAAGTGCTGATATTTTTACCGTAGAGAGGACAGAAAAAGCGGGACGTTTTGCGGGTGTCGGATATTCCGCGGTGGTTATAGGAATTACGCGCTGAACTTTTAGGGGAAAGCCGAGTTGTGCTGCTTCCTCAAAAATGGCGATCGCAAAATCGTACCAACTACAAACACCGCTATTAGTGTACTGGTAAGTCCCAAAAGTTTCTTGCCCAAGCAGAGGAATAATTTGCGAAATTGCCTCCGCTAAATCCCCCGTCCAAGTAGGACTTCCGATCTGATCTGTTACTACTCGAATTTCTTCTCTTTCCTTTCCCAACCTCAGCATAGTTTTGACAAAGTTGCCTTTGCCTCCGTTGCCGTAAACCCACGCGGTTCTAATAATAATATGTCGGTTTCCCGCTTTCCGAATTGCTTCCTCGCCTGCTAATTTAGATTTACCGTAAGTTCCCAGCGGGTTCGTAGAATCTGTTTCCAGATAAGCAGAACCGTGGGTGCCGTCAAATACATAATCAGTAGAAAAGTGAATCAAACTTGCTCCCAGTTTTTCGCATTCTTCTGCGAGAATTCCCGGTGCAATGCCGTTGACTGCATTTGCTAATTCCGGTTCGCTTTCTGCTTTGTCTACCGCAGTGTAAGCACCCGCATTGACGACTAAATCCGGTTGAATTTCAGCCATTGCTTGAGGGATGCTTTCGGGTAGGGATAAGTCGAGGCGAGTGCGATCGACCGCAATTACCTCTCCCGAAGATAATAAAATCGGCTGCAATTCTTGAGCTAGCTGTCCGCTGCCGCCTGCGAGTAAAATTTTCATGATCAAAACACTTGAGCTCTTTTCAACGTTTGTCCAGCTTGGTCTTTAGCTGATAAGATTGGTTGGTCACCATCTAGCGGCCAGTCGATCGCCAAATCTGGGTCATTCCACAGGATACACCGCTCGTGTGCTGGTGCGTAATAATCTGTCGTTTTGTACAAAACTTCAGCCGTCTCCGAAACCACTAAAAAACCATGAGCAAATCCCGCCGGAACCCAAAATTGCCGTTTATTTTCTGCACTCACCACACAGCCAACCCACTGCCCAAAAGTCGGCGAACTTTTTCTAATATCCACCGCTACATCAAAGATTTCGCCAGCAACTACCCGCAGCAATTTGCCTTGAGGCTGCTGCATTTGGTAGTGCAAACCGCGCAACACATTTTTAGAGGATTTGGAATGATTGTCTTGAACAAATTCTGCCGTCACACCTGTTTTTTCGACAAAAACTTTGTGATTGAAACTCTCAAAAAAGAAACCGCGATCGTCTCCGAAAATTTTTGGCTCAACGATCAGAACTTCCGGTATTTCAGTAGATATAACATTCATAGTTGGCTGTATCGCGTGATAAACTCCTACTCAGTCTAGGCTATTTTACTATGAAAACTGACACATATCTCAAAAAATTGTATGCCAACCGCTTTGATTCCCGACAAATGCAAGCGAAGGTGGCACTCTGGAAAGTTTTAATTGAAGATTTTTTACAAAATTATATTCCTCCCGAATCAGCAATTTTAGATATTGGCGGCGGTTACTGCGAGTTTATAAATCAAATTAGGGCGGAAAAAAAATGTTTGATTGACCTCAATCCAGATTCAAAGTTATTTGCAAATCCTGATGTGAAGGTGCTTAATATTGATGTGTTGAATTTTGGCTATCAACCTGCTTTTAGCGAAGAATTTGACCGAATATTTATATCTAACTTTTTTGAACATCTCCGCAATAAAGAAGAACTCATCGAAATTATCTCATTTTGCTTTGAGGCGCTTAAACCAGGGGGTTGCCTTTTAGTTGTCCAACCAAATTTTAAATATTCTTTCAAAGAGTATTACGATTTTATCGACCATCAATTACCGATTACCCACTTATCGCTGCAAGAACTTTTACAAACCGTCGGCTTTGAAATCGACCTAATTATACCCAGATTTTTGCCATTTTCGACCAAAGGCAGACCGGCCTCGCCCTGGCTTTTAAAAGTTTACTTAAAATTGCCTTTTTTGTGGCTGTTTTTGGGAGGCCAAATGTTTGTTAAAGCATCAAAAACAAACAATAGAGGCAGAGCCTCATGACCGGCATTCCCAGTCGTATCCAGGCAGAGAGATACATCTGCGCTGAGCCGCGTTGATCCCCCTGCATCGGCGGTTAAAAAATCCCTACAAAATGGAACTTAAAACTACCTCATTAGCAGCAATCCAATCATAAACATCCTGCAAAGCTGCTTCCGGCCCAATAAGAGGCTGCCATCCAGTTTTCTCCATCACCCTAGAAGAATCAGTAATAAAAATCGGAATATCCCCCGCGCGTTCCTCCAAAACAGGATGAATCGGAATCGATTTATTCGTAATCTTTTGGCACAAATCAGTTGTCTCAACCAAAGAAAGACTGTTGCTCAAACCGCCGCCAACATTAAAAACTTCGCCGTCAAATTCAGCAAAATGTTCTAACTGATAATTAACTAACCTCAACAAATCTTCAACGTGCAGTAAGTCCCTAACCTGCTTGCCGCTGCCGCCAAAACCGATATAATTCAGCGACTTTTGAAAATAGTGAGCCGCCACCCACAAACCGCAAACTCCCTGATCGACTTTACCCATTTGCCAAGCACCAGTAATTAGCCCGCAGCGGTTAATAATTGTGGGTACATTGTATGCTTCTCTGTATTCCTCAATCAGCAATTCTGAAGCTAATTTAGTTGCTCCGTAAAGCGAACGGTGTCCTTTTAAAGGGAACTCTTCTGATATCCCCAACTCGGATATACCGGGTAAAGTTTGCTCGGGGGCGATCGCAAATCTATTCGGCAACTCTAACAGTTTAACAGACTTGACACTGGCGATCGGATAAACCCGACTGGTAGACAAAAACAGCAAACTCGCACCCGTTTGTCTCGCCAACTCCAAAACATTCACAGTGCCCAGTAAATTCGTCTGCAAAACGTACTGAGGTGAACTAAAACCAGCCAGCACAGAAGGCTCCGCAGCACAATCTATAATGCAGTCAGCATTCAGTGCAACTGGATCTAAATCCGCCGCTGTACGAATGTCCCCGTAAACAAACTGAATCCCGCAACTTTTAAGCCGAGGCAGATTCAATTCTGAACCCCGGCGACGCAGGTTATCCAAACAAATTATTTGCCATTCCGGGTGCAGTTTCTTCAGGCCAATTGCCAAACAACTGCCGATAAAACCCGCACCGCCCACAATTAGAATTCTCTCAGGCATTCACTTTTAATTTTGCTATCTTTCTAGTCCGGTGGTAGTCGCCGCGAGAGAGATGTTTTTCCAGCCAGACATACAAGACAATAAACAAATATCGACTGCCCATCTCTTTGATTTTAAGCTTAGAAATACCCGCCGTCCGATTGTACCACCTCAAAGGAATCACCGTATAGGAAAAACCCCGGACAATTGCTTTTAATGGCAGTTCCACTGTCAAATTAAAATGGTGGCTCAAAATCGGTTGTACGCCTTCAATTACTTCTCTGCGGTAAATTTTAAAAGCATTGGTGACATCGCTGTACCGCAAGCCGAAAATACTTTTGACAAACCAGTTTGCTAAGCGGTTAATTGCTAACTTGTGAATGGGATAATCAACCACAAAGCCGCCTTTAATAAAGCGGGAACCGAAAACGCAATCATATCCTTCTTGCAACTTGCGGTATCCTGCTACCAAATCCATCGGATCGTCAGAAGCATCCGCCATCACAATTGCTGCTGCATCTCCGTCAAATTCTGCCAATCCCCGTCGAACCGCAAATCCGAACCCGTTGGGAGGTTGATTGTTGATATATCTAACTGTGGAAAAAGTCTCAGACAACTCCTGGCAAATATCAATAGTTCGATCGACACTATTGTCATTCACAATCAAAATTTCGTGCGGAATGCCTTCTAAATCGAGGGTCTGGGCGATCGCCCGCACAGTACCGTACAAACAGCCCTCCTCATTGTGAGCTGGTATAATCACAGAAATTTTCACTCCTCATCCTCCGCGCAACTGGACAAACTGGTTGTCAACAGGATTATACACCCAAGCTTTAATTTCCGTTTGGGCGATCGGCAAATTATTATCCGACAAATCAACAGCCCACCTTGCATTGTTGTATAACTCAGATTTTAAACTCTGAGCAATGTCGGGACTGTCCAAATTTACATAAGCGTTAGCAACAAAAGATTGTTTATCGCCGACAGATAGCAGTACAATATTTGGTTGTTGCAAATTTTCTGGCCAAACCGCCCAACCGGCAGCCTTGACAGCAGCATTTTGCTTAACAGTCAAGGATTTATCGCTGGTTTGAGGTTTGTCTAAATAGCCGTAAACTTTCTCGGTATTAGAAATAAACTCTACATTTTTCGCGAACTTTCTCCAACCTATTTTGTCGATAATGGCAGCGCCTTCTCTCACCAGCCAAGTTTTTTTGCTCAGCACCCTCAAACAGCTTTCCGGCGAATTATCAAAAAAATCAGACGGTTCCAGATAGTTAATTAACTGCAAACAATCTTGAGCGCCTTGTTTGTAAAGAAGTGCAGATCTAGTTTGGGCGATCGCCTGTTGAGAGTTAACAATAATTGTAGCAATTAACAGCCCTGCGACTACCCTATAAATAAATTTATAGTTACTCTTTAACGTTACTGGTATTTCTGGGTAATTACCTCGAACAAACAATTGCCCTAGCTGAACCAAAGCAATTAATAGCAAAATCGAATTAGTCGTATATCTCGACGATTCGAGTGCGTGAATTGCCCCAAAGTCTGCCCTTCCAGCGGTAATAAACAGAGCCGATAAAACCGAAAAAACACCTAGTGACACCCAAGGTAAAGCCTCACCATGCTCGCTAATCTTTCTCCCAAAGTGGAATCCCAAAAATAAGAAAGTTGCAAATGTTAGCAATCCAATCAATTCTGAAATTCCCGGCGATCGCACAATTGGCGAACCCAACAGACTTAAAAAGTAATCAATTACCACTAGAGGCTTATTCAACAATGAAATAATACTTGTTTTCCGACTGGGATGATAATCAATTGAGTAAACAGCACAAGTTGCAGCAAAGAGCAATATCCATATAATCAATCTTTTTCTTTTTTCTACCGCCTTTCCTTCTAAAGCCGCCACAGCCGGAATTGCAGCTAACCAAGACAGCAAGCCTTGCGCGAGGGAAAAACTAGCAATAAAGCAGAATACAGCAGCAATAGAGATTCTAATATTAGGCAAAAATTGGCGATTTGAACTCAGGGCATAAACCGCAGCTACAAAACACACATTGACTAAAAACCAAGCTAATTGAAATCCCCAAAGCCAGTTTTCGTGCTGAACTAGCGAGAAAAGCAAAATACAAGTTAAAATATTAGCTAAATGCCACAAATCATCCCCGACATTCTTAACCTGCATCAAGGATAACTTGTACATAGCGATAAAAGTTATCCCAACAAAACCTATGCTGAGACACAACTGAGAATTAATATTCCATTGAGAAGCACAAGCCAAAATAGCAATAATTATTTTGGGAAAAAGTATCCGGTGGTTGCTGTGCAAATCCCAAAAATCGTTAAAAGTTACATTTCCCGCAGCTATTTTTTCAAAAAGACTCGCTAACCTCCACTCGTCATCAAGGGGAACGTTAACGCTAAAATTCGCTACAAATCCGATTAACAGGACAACAGGAATTAGGTAGACAGTAAATAAGATGATTTTTTTCATGAAAGTGCGATCGCACCATTGACCTAACCATTTTATATCAAACCCGGTTAAATAATTTTTATCAAGTTTGTAGTGAAGACTTTACTCCTCATAGTTTGGTCATAGTTTGGGCACAGCACGACTTGCATTCCTTACTACAAACAAGTTGAAAAACATAAAACTTAGAAACCCGGTTTATTGAAGAAACCGGGTTTCCGAACAGCCTAAAAGCCTCGAGTTCAATTCAGTTAACCGAATTACTTAATAGTCTTGAACGTATCCATTTTTCCAGTAAAGCGGTTGATAAACATCTGCAAAACACTCCGCTTGCCGATATTGATGTTAGAACTCACGGACATTCCCGACTGCAAGTTAACCTCAACTTGATTGGCCTTGCCCTTGTTCAAAACAAATTTCTGATTCTTGAGCTTAATTTTGGTTTTGAAAGCGTAGTATTTCCGCAGTTCAGTAGGAGGCTCAGCATCGCTGCTAATCTCTTTTACTTCACCCTCAGCAGTACCAAACTCCAGAGCCGGAAAAGCTTCTACATTCACTTCCACAGGAACGCATTGGTATTTAGTCAAGCCCAGTTTCTCTCTGTTAACTTCCTTCTCTGGACAAACGCAACTTTTACCTTTTTCGCAGTCAATCTTTTCTCCGTCCAATTGTTTGCCGTGATACGGTTCCAATTTTTCCCGCTTCTGTCTCAAAGCATCCAATACCAGAGCCACATTGCTGTTTTCCAGGTAAACAACTGCTTCCAAACCGTTGTCGTCATCCAAAACCTTGAGCAGCTTTTCAGTTTGCTGCGCTTCGTAATAAGCTTCTTCGCAGCGCAGCGGGCGCGGTTCGCCCGGTTTCAGCACCGTATTAATAATGGATTGGCATATCGGGTCTTTCGCCATATCCAACTTAGCTTTCTCCTTCGTAGAAGGTTTCAAATCGAAGATTACCCCCGATACCGGAGCCTTCATCACTTGAGTGTCGCGGTTTTGTTGGGCCTTTTCTAGCTGAGCGTTTACCTCGGACAACTTTTTCAAGTTTTCCACTTTGAAGCGGCTTAGCTGAGAATCGCTGCTGGCAATTTGTTTCTCGTTTTCAGCAATTTTGGTATAAAGTTCTCTCGCCCAGGAATCCTTGGTATTTTTTAACTGTTCTTGGGCGCGGCTGATGGACTCCTGAATGCGTGCTTGCTCTCCTTGCTGGCGCTGTATTTCAGCACTAATTTTTTGGATGTCACCTTGACGCGCGTTAATTTCACCGCGGCGCGTATTGATCTCACCTCGGCGCGTGTTAATTTCGCCTTTGCGGGCGTTGATTTCACCTTCGCGCTGCTTGATTTGATCTTGCTGTTTGAGAACGTCGCTTTGACCTTTGAAAACATCTTGTTCTTGACGTTCTTTTTGCAGTTCAGCGATGGCTCCTTCCTCCACCAGGGGGCCTAGTCTCCCCAAAATGCCTTGATTCGACTTCAATACTTGTTGGGATTTCGTCAACTGTTCTTCGGCCAAATCTTTCTGAGCCAAGGCTGATTTTACTTGCTCTTGCGAAGAACTTAACTGCTGCTGAGCATAATTTAATTGGTTCTGGGCAAAACCCAATTGTTGCTGTGCCACTATCATTTGATCGCCCGCGGCTTTCTCAGCATCCTGAGCTTGCTTCAGTTGTTTTTCCAACTCCTGAACTTGGCCTTGAGCTGCGGCTACGCGAGACAGAAACTCCGATCGATAATTAACATAAAGTCCTTGCTGGGCTGCATCAAAATTTCCGCTGGCTCCCCGATTGAGGTACAGTTCGTCAATCAAAGCTTGCAGCACTTGATTTTGTGCCATGAGGCTCTGTCTATCCTTGATTGTTGATTCTAGGTTAGAAGGAACAGCGCCTTGAATTTTGCCGTTGACAACATCTTCGTAAAATTTATTTTCCTTTTCCAGAGCTTCTTTAGTTTTCTGTATCGATGTTAAATCAGCACTGGGTGCAAGGGGGTTGAAAGTGAGCAGAGGCTGGTTTTTTTCCACACGATCGCCATTTTCAACGTGAAGTCTCACCACAGCGCCCGTAGCAGGTGCTTGGATGTCTCTAGCACCATCTTTGAGTTCTAATTGCCCGACAGCGGGGACAGCTTGCTCTACGCTAGCAAAATAAGCCCAAACTACAGCAGAAGTGGTCATCAGCATGATCATCCACAAAAACAAGTGCGACCAAATCGCTGGTTTTTCGAGAATGACTGGTTGCTCAGAAAGTATTAACGATTTCATTGCCATTTGTTAGTTCTCAGTTGTTAAGCGTTAGTGATCAGTTGTGAGTTGTTAGATATCAGGTATTCGATGACTCTTGTTGTTGGAAGAGGCAGTAGTAACGCCCTTTAAGAGCCATTAATTCTTTATGAGTTCCCCGCTCGACTACAGAACCTTGATCCATCATAATAATTACATCAGCGTTTTGGATTGTAGTCAGGCGGTGAGTAATGAAAAACACCGTGCGCCCGGCGAAAGCTTCTGCTAAATTATTGCAAACTTGGCGTTCGGAATGGTAGTCGAGAGCGCTTGTAGCTTCGTCCAAAATCAGCAGTTTCGGGTTTTGCAAAATCGTGCGGGCGATCGCCAAACGCTGCCTTTGACCCCCAGAAAGCGACGAACCCCGCTCTCCGACTATCGTATTGTAGCCAGCAGGCAAGCCCATAATAAAATCGTGAGCCACCGCTAATTTTGCTGCTCGCACAATCTCATCCGTACTCGCATCGGGATTGCTCAGAGCAATATTTTCCTGAACAGTACAGTTAAACAGCAAAGTATCTTGCAGCACCACCCCAAGCTGGCTGCGAAGCGAGTACAGTTCCACCTTAGAAATGTCATAGCCGTCAATAAAAATCCGGCCCGACAGCGGCGGATAAAGACGCTGCAACAACTTCATCGCGGTACTTTTACCGGAACCGCTTCCCCCCACAATTCCCACAAAACTGCCAGCGGGAAATTCCAAATTCACATTCGCCAATTGCAGTGGGCCGCTCTCCAAGAATCGGAAGGAAACCTCCTCATAGGTAACCTGCCCTTGAATTGCGGGCAGCGGGATATTGCTGCGGTCTTCCTCGCTGGTTTCCGTCGGCGTATCGACCACATCCTTGAGCATATCGATCGACATCGATACTTCTTGGAAACTCTGCCACACGCTCACAAAACGCAGCAGCGAACCAGTCACGTTCCCGGAAATAATTCGGAAAGCAATTAACTGACCCAAAGTAATCTCATTTCCCAGTACCAAATAAGCTCCTACCCACAACTGAGCTAAGTTACCAACCTGGTTTAAAAAGCCGCTAACCGTACCGGCCGTAGTCCCCGTGATAATTGTTTTAAAACTGGCTGTAATGTATTTTGCATAACGGCTCGACCACTCCCATCGGGATTTCAATTCAATATTTTGAGCCTTAACAGTTTGAATCCCGCTGACTACTTCCACTAGATAAGATTGAGAGTCAGAAAAACGGTTGTTTCTTTGTTTTATCAGGCGCAGCACTAGGGGATTGATTAGAATAATCATCAGCCCTAATATCGGTACCACTGCCAAAGATACAAACGTTAGCTGCACGCTGTAGGAGAGCATAACGGCGACGTAAACCACCGAAAATACTGCATCGAGAACCACTGTCAGAGCTGTGCTCGTCATGAATTCCCGAATCTGACCCATCATGCTGAATTTGTAAACCAGATCTCCCACGCGCCGATTGTCAAAGTAATTTTGGGGCAGCCTCAGCAAGTGGTCGATGACTTCTGCACTCAATTTGACATCGATGCGGTTTGAGGTATCTATAAACAAAAAGGTACGCAATCCGTTGAGCAGTCCTTCAAACAGAGCAACACCTAACAGAAACGCCCCCAAAATATCCAAGGTGTCAATGCTGCGCTGACCTAAGACTTTATCAATAATTATTTGGCTGATTAATGGGTTGGCAAGACCAAATAACTGTACAAAAAACGAAGCGAGCAACACCTCAAAAAACACTGTCTTGTGTTCCATCAGCGCCGGCACAAACCACCAGAAGCTGAACTGCTCTTTTTGTTCGACTTGCGGAGCTTGCAGCAGCAGGACTTCTCCTGATTCTCCCCAGATTTCTTTAAACTGAGGTATCCGCTTCCGCATCAGCCCCTGTTCGGGCGTGGCGAGCACCAATTCTTGCTCGGTGATGCTGTAAATAATGGCAAAGCTATCTTGCCATTTAATCATTACGGGGGCTTTGATGCGGTTGATGGCTTCTGCTGGCACTTGCGCCAATTGGGGCGTGAGACCGATGCTTTGGGCGATCGCCCCGCAGGCTTGCAGACTGATAGAACCAGCCGTTTTTAACTGATTTTCTAGAACTTTCCGGATGATATCTCGACGAAATTTAAGGCCGAAATACTTGCTCAACATCTGGAAGCAAGCTAGCGGACCGTCAATCTGCCCTTTAGCGCGGAAAACTGGGTATTTCGCCGCCGCATCCTTTGGTTGGCCGCTTGCGGGTTCTGGGGGACGCTCTGGGCCGGGTATAACCTCGATGAATGCTCCACCGGGCGGCTTCTGCCCCAAACCTACTGTATCTGGCGTGCCATTTAATGAGTCTGTTTCGGGTTGGGGTTCTGGGGGTTCCCGGAAGCCGACCAAACGGGCGCCGAGGCGGCCTTCTACTTTTAAGGATTTGGCTGCGTTTTCCACAGAGAAGCGGCTGCCGGTGGGAAAGTCGCCCAAGACACCGCTGCTGACGAGCCAAACTCGATCGGCATCTAGCTCTTTGGCGATGTCTTGAGTTTTTTTGTTGCCGTTTGGTACGTTGACAACTGCCGCATCTTGCCAAGCTTGCAGGGTGAGTTCCTTGAGATTGGAAGTGCCGTCGGCTTGGCGCTGCAATTCCAGGCTCAACAGTTCAAATACTTCGCTTAAGGAACAGTGTTCGCGAAAGGCTTCTCCAAATGTCGGCTGTTTTTCCAGTACGCTCAGGAAATCTTCGGCAGGTAGGACGATGGCGATCACATCTGTAGAAGCGATCGCCGTTTCGCAGGGAACTCCCCTGAGCAAGCCAGCCCAGCCCAGGATTTCCTTCGACTGCACCAAGCGTAAACTTACGTGGCGCTGCGAGCGCTGGTCAAAGCCCAGCAGCCGGGCCTGGCCTTGATAGATAATTGCCACCTGAGTCGGCATTTTTTCCCGTTCAAACAGGGGTTGCCCCGTCCGGTAGCCAAGGAGTTGGCATTTAGCCACCAAGGCTGTCAGAGCCGTCTCTGACAGTCGGTCAAAGGGAGGTGTTTGAGCTAGGAAATCCTGAATTTGGGAGAGGGAAACAGCGGAAGAAGTCATCCAATTTTAGATTTTAGATTTTAGATTTTAGATTGAATCCACAGATGAATCCAGGGGGTTTTTGTCAGGATGCTACGCTTTTTCAAGTCTCCACGGATAAATCCGGGGGCCCCTGACCAAAATGCTTGACTGTCATGATATTGAAGACACGGAGGAGAGGGGCTGTAGCGGGCCTATTTGCGATATCTGTTCGGCGAGCCAGCTTTCAAAGAGTTCGTTAATCAAGTGCAGCCGCATCGATTCATCGAGCTGGGCCGGCATGAACTTTTCTAGTCGAATAATTACCATCCATTCTGCCAGAGGACGCGGCGTCCAGAGTTGATTTGGCTGGCTGACGGACAAAAGTTTGCTGATTGCCGGGTGGGGCTGGCTGAGGGGTACTGGGCCCAACAAGCCACCTGACTTGGACTCGGGCCCTTCGGAATAGTCGCGGGCCACTTCAGCAAAGGTTTGTTCCCCTTCGAGGATGCGAAAGTAAAGTTCGTTTGCCAGTGCTGGATTTTTGGTGCGTACCAGGGAATAGACTACGTGGTCTAGGCTGGCTTTGCGGGTTAAAAAATAATTATCTACTTTAGGTCTCCAAGTGGCTTGCTTAAATTTTTCGATCAGCAAGGGCCTGACGGCCATCTCTTGAAGTTCTTCTTCCGTCATGTTTTGGCCGCGCAGCCAAGCTTCTTTGGCTTCGGGGGCTGTCAGTTGGTGTTGTGCCAGAAAGTTCTCGATGGCGGATTTGCGTTCTTCGTCGCTGCAACTAAAGGATGCGATCGCTTGGTCTACTATTACACCGCGCAAGAATTGCGGCATTAACTGATACCGCTTCAGGAGCGATGGCATATCCTGAGCTTGCAGTAATTTATCGCCTATTTGAAAAAGTCCTGTCATTTTTTTATCTCCAACTGACTTGCGCTTCCCCTTTTAATTTAGCTGTGGCAGGAAAAGAGCGACAACCACTAACCCCTCAATTCCCCGATGATAGCAGACCGTCAGTGGGCTAGCGCTATTGCTGTCTATTTCTTGACGCTCTGCCTAGCGGGGGGTTCCCCGCGGGTCTCATAATGGTAACGGGATGCGAGAGTGGGAGAGTGGGAAAATCTTTACTTGAGCCATCTTCCTTCTTCCCTCAACATCGATCCGTTAAATCCCGTACACTGCTTAGTTGCTGAACTTCCTTCTTCCTTCACCCTCGGAATAGTCTTTCAAAGAGTGTTCCGAGTTGGGTCGAGCAAGCGCGACTGTCGAGATATTTCGGGTTTGCCGCCATTTTTTGCTGGATTCGATCGCGGTAGTGCTGGCGCAGTTCTGGGTTGCTTCCCAGTGCTGTGCTCAACTCTAAATAAGAGTTCTCGCTGTTTGCTACCAGTTCCGGAATTAGCAGTTCTTCGAGCACGGCGGCTGATTGTCGCGATCGAGTTGTTTGGCCTTTTCTTACCGCTACAGGCAACCCCACCAACAGCGCTTCTGCCACATAGCAGGCACTGCTGTATGGATAGGAGTCTAAATATATATCAGCCAATTCCAGACATTTTATGTAATCTGCGCGAGATGGCAGCGCTTTAATCACAACTAAACGCTTTTTCTCAATCCCAAATTCGGCAAAGAGCGATCGAATTTGGTTGTAAAAAGGCACTGTCGGATAGTTTTCTGAGCGGGAACTAAAGGGATACAAAACTAAAATAGAATTTGGTACCGCCGCAATAATTTTTGCCCAAGTTTCTCTCAATTCTGGGATAATTGTCCAAGCTTGAGCGCCGGACATGAACACTACAGATTCGTCTGTAGCTCCCCAACTGCTGCGAGTCGGTTCTACTCTGGCAGGTGCTGATTCTAAAGTATAGCTTAAACAAACTCCTGAGCCTTTTAAAGTAATTAATTTTTCGCGATACTCTGGTGCTGCACCTGCGGGCAATGTCAAATCTCCGGCAATCAAATAATCGATATTTCGGGCGCCCGTGGTGGCGGGGGTTGATGCACCGCTAGCTATTTGCACCCGTGCTAGTCGGTGCAGGCACAGCAGCGCGCTTGGTTGACAAGTGTCGGTGGTATTAGTGCAAATTAGCAGAATATCTAAATCGTGCGATCGCATTTCTCGGACTTGCTGGGGCAAATCTTCTGACAGTTGCACCAGTTTGTCGGCGCAACTTTCGCAATATTTCCCCAGTCGTTCGTCTTGTACCTGGAAATAGTACACGATAATTTCAAATTTGGTTCTGTCTAAATATTCAAAACTCGGAATTGCAGCACGAGTCTCGGATTCATCACTAATTTTGTCAAGCAAAAAGCCAACTCGAATTTTAGTTATTTCTGGTTCTCTTTGAGGAAAATCCCATTTTATTTGACAGCAGATATTTTTCAAATAAAATTCCAGAATATCATTTCGTTGACTCAATATATTGAACAGATTTTCCTCGCTCAAATACAAAGCTTGGAAGCTAACATTTTTCGCCATAAATGCCGCCAAATAACGCCACACTTCTGAATCGGGAAAACGGGCGATATTTCCAGCGACGTACTTGATTAACTGCTGGAAATATTTAGAGTAACTTTCTATTTCCGAGTTGTGTTTAAAATAACCGGGAGACTGAAACATAAATTTCAAAAAGTCGTCAAAGAACCACTGGGGAATTGCTGCATTTTTATACTCAAATGGCAACTGATAAGCGTCGCGGTACAGCATCGCTGAGAGGAGATATTGAATCTTATCGGCAATTTCCCCTCCTTCAGCAAGTTTGGAGGATAAGTGCTGGACAAAACTTTGTTCTTCCTCAGTTAAAGTTTCATTTTTGAGGGCGCTACCTAGGAGCAATTTATGAGCTTTCCCCGTGTCTTTCAAATAAGCACTTTCTATTTTTTTAGTTGGCAAATTCAGCCAATATTCAGCTAGCTGTTGGCGGTATTGGCGCAGCACGAGAAGAGGCTGTTTTGAGGGGAATTTATTGTATTGATCGAGCATTGCTGACAATTCCGATAAACTCGGCTGGGTTCTCAATGCCAACTTTTGCCGGATTGTCTGTTTGATTTGTCGATCCAGGAAACTGTAATCAGGACTATTTAGTAGTTTTTTGTAAAATCTTACTACATCCTTATGATTTTCCCCAGCAGCGAAGTTTTTCCAAGTTTGTTGTTCGGGATGAATCCGCAGTGAGGACAGTTTTTCGTCTACAAATCCGATGTGATAGTTCCCCATGATTCGCCACCACATATCTAAGTCTACATACTGAGATAATCCCGAATCAAATAATCCTATTTCTTCAAAGACTCGCGCAGCAATTAAGACGGTAGTCGGTTCGCCAATTTTGTTTATGGGGTTGTTCAAGCAGCTAGTATCGGCCAGTAATTCTTTTCCGGGCTGAATAGATTT
This sequence comes from Microcoleus harperi Pol14_C6, assembly GCF_036701295.1. Taxonomy (NCBI): domain Bacteria; kingdom Bacillati; phylum Cyanobacteriota; class Cyanophyceae; order Oscillatoriales; family Microcoleaceae; genus Microcoleus; species Microcoleus harperi. The sequence continues at coordinate 37,114 of NZ_JAUBQN010000040.1, forward strand.
TAAATTAGACCAACTTTTATGCAAATCTTTAATTGATTGGGAAGCTTTCCGCAAAATCGGGTTAGATTCTTTTTCAGCTATGGTGATGCCTCGCGGGGAGAAAACCATACCTATTTCTGGGTTTTGTTGGGCGACGGCGACCATTTTTTCAATACATTCTGGTGCGAGCAAGTCGTCTTGAAACAAAAACTTAATGTATTGACCTTTTGTTTGAGATATGCAAAAGTTCCAGTTTTGTGATAAGCCGTAGTTGCGGTGGAGGATAATGCGGAAATCGACTGAGGTTTCGGATTGGAAGGATTGGGCGATCGCAACTGTTTCGTCTGTGGAACCGTCGTCGGATATAATCAGCTCTATGTTAGGGTAAGTTTGGGCCAAAGCACTTTGAATCGCTTCGCCAATAAATGCCGCGCCGTTGTATGTCGGAATACAAATACTAACTAAAGGTCGTGCATTTTTTGCTGTCGCCCCCTGAAAAGATTGTTTCCGTATCCCGCCCTCCAAACTTTTGAAATTATCTGTAATTCCGGCAATATATTCGAGACGGTTTAGAATTTTTCTCCCGACAGTTGGCGGATTCAGTAAAGTTTTAATTTCATCAGCAGCTATTCTTCCAACTTGCTGAGCTTCCTGGTAATTGTTGAAGACATGACGCATTAAATCTGCCGCGTGTTCGACATCCGGTTCGGCCCAAACATTGCCTTGTTTGTAAGGTCCGAAATCTTTCTCAATTTGGATTAACTTATACTTGACTAAATAGCTGTTGCCGACATTCATAAATTCTGTATTTGATGAATAGTCGGTGGCAATTACGGGTTTGCCGTAAAACATAGCCTCAGCCATGGTTAATCCGAATCCTTCGCAGCGGTGCAAGGATACATAACAGTCGCAATTGTATAGCAAGCCGTTAAGTTTGTTTTTGGACAAATACCCGTCTAGATGTTGGATATTTAAATTATTTGCTATGGCTGAGTTTAAGGATGCTTGCGCTGCTGAAAATTTATTGGAATTAGAAGATTTGATGACCAATAATACGCTGTTATCTTCCCCAAAAGCTTGTTTAAATGCTTTAATCGTCGCCAAAGTATTTTTGCGCTCGATGCGGCTAGAAAAGTCGAAGACAAACAAGAAAATAAATTTATTTTTCGGTAAATTCAGTGCTTCTCTCTTCAGGGAAGGTGCGGGGAGAGCAATACTAGGCATGATTTTGATAACCGGAATTGGCGCTACTGCGGCAATTGCTTCGGCGCAATAGTTGCTGTAAGTCCATATTTCGTGAAAGTGATTAAATGCTGGCTGCCATTCTGGGGGAAAGGCGGGAAGTTCCCACGCCCAAAAGCCGATATTGTATTTTTTGTGAAAGTAACTGGAACTTGTATGTTTGATAAAGGTTGCAACTTCATCTGCGTTGACTTGAATTAAGTTTACGGGATAGGGATTATCTTGGCTAAAATTTTGATAGGTGGTGTCTTTCTTGCGGTGGGGACTGCGGGTAAAATTGTTTAGGGCGAACGGAATACCGGCGGCTTCTGCAGCTCTGATATTTGCTCGGACACCTTCTCCTATGCCAAATTCGCCGTTGATGTAGCCGGCGATGTTCATTCCTCGAATAGGGTTCATAGTTTCTAATGTATTTAGCACAGTGTAGTGTGGTTTTTTTGAGAAAAAGCAGAATTAATCAGCTCACTTGTGCTCAAAAAGGTAGGCTAGAGAAAAGATTATAATTTTGCCGAATATTTGCTAACATATAGCAATCCTGGAGGATTTGTGAATAAGATTTAAAGGAAAGGCTCTTAACGTAGACCAAGAGAAGAGAAAATAAAAAAAGTTCGCAACTGGGATTTTAGTGCTTGACAAAGATAGCGATCGCCATTGTATACTGGCATCGCAATGCTAACCTTCGGCTGGTTGTCTGTCGGCATGGGTTGCTCTGTTTTATTTTACGATAAACTAATCAGGAATTTTAGACAAAGTGATCGATCGCGCCAACCACGACTTCTTGAAGCTGCTACCGCCGGATGCTAAAGTCATTGTCGAAATTGGCTGCGGTACGGGTTCGACGGGCGAACAGTACAAACTGATCAATCCCCATTGTCAGTATATTGGCATTGAATGCGATCGAGAAAAAGCTAAAATTGCAGTCGATCGGCTAAACTGGGTGACGGTAGCCGATATTGAAGAAATTGCTCTCGAAAGTCTCGAAATCGCTCCAGGAACCGTCGATTGTTTGGTTTTTGGCGACTTGCTACCCTATCTGAAAAATCCCTGGGAAGTCCTCAAGCAGTACAGTGCTTTGCTGAATCCAGAGGGGCAAATTCTCGCTAGAATCCCTAATGTTCAATACTGGCGGCGAATTGTCAATCTGCTGCGGGGACAGTGGGAGAATCCCGACAGCAAGATGCAGCACTGGTTTACCCTAGAAAGTATTAAATCACTATTTGCTCAAGCCGGATTGCAGGTTTACGAATTTCAAGGGAAAGGACACAAAACCGAAAATTTTGTCCACTTTCAGGAATTACTGCATCCAATGGTAAAGGCTTTAGAACTCACATCGAGCAGCTTTGCTACGGAAACAGGTGCTGAACATTATATCGTGCGATCAACCAAATCGACCGTACCTGCACGCAGACTGCTGATTCAGACTATCATTATGGCTCCTACAGGGTGCGATCGCGTGCGAGTTTTGGAACCGGACAAATTTAGCGCCACAATTCCCGGTGTCCGCACCGTATCCGACGTGAAAACAGCAGGATTAATTCCTCCCCTGCCGGAAGAAGAAAAAGTCTTCATTTGGCAGCGGACAATTATGCAATATCCCGCCTACATTCCCCAACTCAAAGAACTGTTGCAACAAGGCTATTTAATAGTAGCTGAAATTGACGACAATCCCATCCGTCGCCGCGAATATGCAGATAATAATTACCTCAGCTATCGCGGCTGTCACTGCGTGCAAACTTCTACAGAACCCCTGGCCAAAATTTTGCGCCAATACAATCCAAATGTGGCTGTATTTCCCAATCACTTAGCTTATCTACCTCCGCCGCGAATTTATCCGGCAGAAGATACAGTCACAATTTTTTTTGGTGCACTCAACCGCGAAAAAGATTGGCAGCCGATTATGGCAGCACTCAATCGAGTTTTAGTCGCACACAAGCACAGGATTCGAGTTAAAGTAATCCACGACAGAAAATTTTTTGAATCCTTGAAAATACAGCAAAAAGAATTTGAACCGTTTTGCAGTTACGAACGGTATCAAGAAATCATGTATAGTTGCGATATAGCTTTGCTACCGCTTGTTTCCAACCCGGTTAACGAAACAAAATCCGACTTAAAATTTATTGAATGTGCAGCGCGGGGAGTAGCGGTGCTGGCAAGTCCCACTGTGTACGAACATTCGATTGTCGAAGGTGAAACAGGATTGATTTATAGATATGAAAAAGAGTTTGAAACCAAACTAAATTCGCTGATTTCTGACACTTCTCGGCGCCGGGAAATAGCCGCGAATGCTTACGAATGGGTGCGCGACAACCGCTTGCTGTGCGGGCACTACCGGCAGCGCCGAGATTGGTACTTACAGATGCGGGACGAGTTGCCACGTTTAAATGCTGAGTTGCGCGATCGCCTGCCGGAGTTATTTGGTGACTAAATGCGGTAAAATTTAGAGGCTATTGTGCGATCTTACTGTTTTATTGTTTAATTTCTAATTGTTACTCCACACCAATGCGAATTCTATTCACTATTGCTCACTTTTACAATCCCACTGGCGAGGGGAAACACGCTTCTCAGCGAAATGATCCGCAACCGCGACTAAATGCTTTAACAGCTTGCGTCACAGCGCTGCAAGCTTTGTACGGCAAATCTCAGTCCATGATTGACATTAGCGAATGTGCAACTATCCCAGCAAATCAATCTCAACAGCACGAAATTGACATTGTTATTTGCACTACTCAAGGTTATCATCTGTTGCCTCAACTGCCAGTGCAACCTAGATGTTTTATGCACCACGCTACCAAATGCGAACCGCTGCTTTTGGGGTTTGAGTGTCAAGCTGTTTTGCGAGCGTGTCTTAACAAATACGATTATTTCTGTTATTTGGAAGATGATTTAGTTCTGCACGATCCGTGGTTTTTTAGTAAATTAAAGTGGTTTACGCATCACGGGGGAAATGGAAATTTGCTGCAACCTAATCGCTATGAAATAGCGCCTAAAGGCGCGGTTTTTAAAGCATATGTTGATGGTGATTTAGCTGACTCAGCGACTTCTCCGTTTCAAAATGTAGAGGAGCAGCGGCAGTTAATGGGAAAAATCATGGAACAAACAGTAGCTTTTGAGCGGGCGTTAAATCCTCATTCCGGCTGCTATTTTTTGAATGCGGAACAGATGGCACACTGGGCTCAGCAGTCTCATTTTTTGGACAGAGATACTAGCTTTATCGGCCCCCTGGAAAGTGCCGCGACTTTAGGAATTATGCGGACTTTTAGAGTTTACAAGTCAACTCCTGCTTATGCTAATTTTTTGGAGGTTCAACATTTTGGAACGAGTTTTCTGAACTTGATTGGTAATAAGGTGAGGGTGCCGGAAGCAGGATGAGTTAATATATTTAGGAAGCTGCAATACTTGAGAGGTAGCATGACCCCGGCAACCGAAAAGATTGTCCTTCCCTCTCCCTTCCCCGACCACACTAAACTGCCAGAGGAAGATGGCACTTTCGTCAAGAATTTTCAGGAGCATCCCCAGAGCATTTTTTTAACTGATACTATCGGGTCGGTATTGCAAGAGCTTCATCCCGATGGGCAATATGCTATACGGCAAGACTGCGGCATCTACTGGCGAGAAACTGACCCCCTTGAAAAGGGAGCAGAAGCTCCAGACTGGTTCTACGTGCCGAATGTGCCACCAAAACTAGGAAATCAGATCCGTCGCTCTTACGTGCTGTGGGGGGAATTCATGGCTCCGATGATTGCTTTGGAGTTCGCATCAGGAGATGGTTCAGAAGAGCGGGACACAACCCCACTATCGTACTCGGAAGTTGGAGCGGCGCAAAGACCTGGGAAGTTTTGGGTATATGAGCGGATCATGCGGATTCCGTTTTATGGCATCTATGAGATCAATAGTGGCAGGCTGGAGGTTTACAACCTCAACAACGGGTTTTACTAGCAGTTGCTTCCGAACGATCGCGGTCATTATCCGATCGCGCCAATGGGCGTAGAATTAGGATTGTGGCAAGGCAGTTATCAAAACCAGACAATGCTGTGGCTGTGGTGGTGGGATAGCGAGGGCAATTTGCTGCTGACAGGTACAGAACGAGCTTCCTTAGCAGAGCAGGCTTTGAGTGCAGAAGCCCAAGCGCGGCGGGATGCCATCCCTCGGTTGTTGGCAATGGGATTGAATACACAGCAAGTGGCAGAAGCACTCGGTTTATCAGTAGAGGAAGTTAGCCAGCATTCACAATCTTAATGTTGCTTTTTATTAAGAAGTCAAAACATCGCCGATTTTAACTGTGCCGCTGTTAATAATTTTGGCTAAAACTCCAGTTTGTGCGTGACCGAATTCCTGTTGCAGTAAACTAAGTAGGGAAATATCCCGATCGCCTGTTTCGGGATTCACTTCTATATTGACACAGCGACCGATTCGTGCTGTAACTTCTATGCGCGCCGTGCCTAATTGAAACTGTTTTCCGATCAACTCAAATTCAGACCAAGCTGCCATACCTTCTAGCACAATGTTCGGGCGAAATCGGCCCACGTCAATGTTTTGAAGAGCGATTTCTGTTAATTGGTCTAATGTGGCTTGGCTGAGTAAAGAAATGTGTACGGGTTCTCGATCGGGATAACGAGTTTCGCCACTGGTGTCACCGACTAAATGCAAAGGTGCAAACTGCGGGTGTCTCGCTTCTTTTGTGGGTTCAATTGTCGCCAAATATTCTGTGAAAAAGCTGCCGATGCGATCGCGCCCCGCTGCTGTGTTCGTTTCTGCGGATAACACTTCAACTCCTTGACGCTTGACTGTTAAAACCGTCGTTTCCGGTTGATAATCACATTCCAAAGCTGCTAACATCGGCCAATCATTTTGGACGGCAAAATGTTTTTTGCTCATCCAAGGGACATTTTGGGCGGGCATCTTTGCAGCTTCAATATTATCTGCAAACATGAGGGCAAAAGCTCGATCGCCCTTAATTCCGTGTCCTGCTGTTAAAGCAAACTCCGACATTTCTTGCGGTGTCAGCCCTTTAATTGGATAAGTGAATAACTGTTTTATGGTTGCTAATGTCATAAAGTTTTCCGAAGTTACTACAATTTTAACTCTGGCTCTTGTCCCCCCCTTACTAAGGCGGGCTAGGGGGGTCAAAGCTAATTCAAAAACCTTAATAAAATTGCTCTACAAACCGGATTAAGCTAGCAATTCATAGCGGCGGATATCTGGAGGTCCAACGGCCAAACCGTCTAATTTCTGCACGGCGTCTTGAATGTGATTTGAACCGAGATGTAGTTCGAGCAAATCTGCACTTTCCCACTCTTCAACGAAGGTAAAATCTGTGGGATCGGCTTGATTTTGCAGGAGTTCGTATTTGATGCAGCCTTTTTCTTTGCGAGTGGGTTCCATAATGCTCAGCAGCAGAGATTTAAGTTCTGCTACTTTGTCAGGAAAGGCAGCGAGGCGGGCAACTACTCGCAAGGTTGGTTTGGACATAGGACAAAAAAGTCACAGATAGGACGATCAAATTTACCGATTTTTACTTAGCAAACTCAGCAAAACACGGTTTCACTTAAAATAACCTAAAGAGGTCGATCGGTCAACGGCAGTAAAATCAGTCCTGGACGCGCTCAAGTCTCAGAAACCAGGTTTCTTCCCAAATTCTTCGCTACCAACCGCAGAGCGTTGTATAAACCCGGTTTATTGATATATTTTCGTCAATATCGGAGAAACTCAATCTTTGGGATAAAATCGCTTGTTTTCTGTAGAATATTCCCAGGCGATAGCCTCCGGGTCTTTTTCGCGGCTCCACTGAGCAAACTCCGGCTTAAGTTTCCACTTGCCGATCGTAGTTGCGTGAACTTTGAATCTGCGGGAGAGTTCGGTTTGGGTAAAAGAGATTTTGGGCTTTTGAGGAGTCTTGGTTTGAGTAATGGGGAATAAATTTGGTTTTTTATCTTGTGCTTTTTCCAGATTTATGGGAGGCTCTTGAACAGCTATTGCCGCATTAAGTGTTTCGCTTGGAGTCACAGGTGGAGCTATTTGAAAATAATACAAAATTCCGCCTTGTTCCGTCACTTCAAAATCTGCGGCAAACTCAGAAGCTCGTTCGTCAAGATACTCTTGAACCTTTTCTCCGGGGAGTTTCGCATTCATCGCCAAATCCAAAGCCGTAACTCGCCCTTGATTTTCCTTGATTAACTTGTAGAAAACCGAGTCTAAATGAGCGAGTTTGTGTTTTTGTTGCTGCTGGTAGAGCCTCCAAGCCCAAGCAATGCCCGCTGTGGTGGCGATCGCCCAAAACATCGTTCCCGACTCGAAACTGGCAACCGCCGTCAAGGAAATAGGCAAAAGCAGGGTAAGATATCCCCAAATGCTTCCCTTCTTTAGGTTATTGCTGTTTTTGACCATAGTTCCCAAACAGGTACGTAGTTTAGCTTAGTAGAGCGTGTCCGAATGCCGCGAAAGTTTTTCGACAGTCGATATATCGGCTAATCGCTGACGCACTCTACGACAAAATCCCAGAATCTACTTTTTTTGCAACCGAGGGTTCATGTACTTTTTTCGCAAACAGATTACCATCCTGCTGATAGTTGTTGCTTGCTGTATGCTGACGATTAGTTGCAGCAATAGTCGAGCTGTCCAGTGTACTAAATTTACTGAAATTGTCAACAAAGGCAACGCTCTCCTTGATGTTAATAAAGACAGCAACGATGCTGCAACGACCGACAATTTAGCTAAAAATTTGAACCTGATAGCGAATGAACTTGAGGCTCTGCGAATAACAGATAAAACCCTCAAAGAAATTCAGGAGCCATCGGTTAAATCTTTCCATGAAATTAGTCAAGCACTCGGCGACATAAGCAAAAGCCTTCAGGCTGGAAATCTCGCTTCTACAAGTATAGAAGGTCGAGAGCAAATCCAAACAGCTCAAGCAGATATTATTAGAGCAGGGCAACAGGCAAATCAAGCAGCCGCAAATCAAGACGCTTTGACTAGCAAACTGATTAATTATTGTAAGAGCGATCGTTAAAGGCTAAGAGTTTTGAGTTTTGAGATGGCCGCGCGAACCGTAAAAACCCACGGGGGGTGAATGAATTTGAGGAATGCGTCGCCTTCACCTACTCTCTACCCCTTTGCAATTAACCAATTTTTAGTGATGAATTTCTAGATTCAAAATATAGCGACCGAGTTGTACTTTCTCCGACCACAACTCGTATTCTAACTGCAAGTGTCCGGGTTCCGGCTTTCCTGTCAGCGTCAAGTTGCGGGTGAAGTTGCGGAGTCGCAACTGTTCCGGAGTAGCCAGCGATTCGCCCTGAAGCCAATAACGGCTCAGGCCGTACATTCCCCGTTCCCAGCAGTGGCGGTAACTGTATTTGCCGTTTCCTTGCATGGTCATAATGACTCGATAGGGCGAAACTTCTAGCCAGAGCAACCGGGGTTTTGTAGTTGGGGGCAAGATTGTAACTTGCTCGGCAGATTCGTCCGAGGTGTCGGAAAATTGGCGATCGATTATTGCTGGTTCGTGTAACAACAAGTGAAAGCGATCGCGGTCTTTTTGATAAAGCGTACCAGCGGTTTCAACAACTGACCACAATGGTAAATCTGTGGATACCAGCGATAAACTTACAGGCTTGCGGTGATGCGTCAGCATAAACAAAAGTGTAGGAGTTGTTGTGGATCGGGGGGGTTTGAGATTTGAGATTTTAAGCTTGAGATTTTAGATTTTAGATTAGCTGGGTTCCAAATTCCGGAGCTTTTGCTTAAAAAAATGAAAAATCTATAACTCGCAATCGAAAATCTAAAATTGTTTAGTCACAATTGAATCATCTGGTCGATAACTGAGAGCTAGACATGAAATCTAAGCATATACACAGATAATAGGGGTGAAATTAAAGTGAAATCCGTACTGCTGCGTCCGCACTCCTGTGTCCTCGATAACTGACAGCGGAGTCTCCGGGCGAGTTTAATCAGCTTTTAAGTTAACCGGACACATTGGGAAAAAACCCGCAGGCCGTACAAACGACGACTGACTTAGGACTGGGAAAAAGGTAGGATAGCTAACGCCATCCAATCCTAGTTTATCTCAATGCAAGCTGACATTATAACTACTACGCTTCTTGACAAAAGCCAAACTTTAAGCATTCAAAAACCGGCCTCGGGCTTGTCGCTGGTGGGGAGGATTCGAGTTCCGGGCGATAAGTCGATTTCTCACCGAGCTTTGATGTTGGGTGCGATCGCCCGAGGTGAAACGACAATTGAAGGACTACTCCTAGGGGAAGACCCGCGCAGCACGGCTAAATGTTTCTCGCTCCTGGGAGCCAAAGTTTCTGAACTCAACGCGGAACGGGTGACAGTCCGGGGCGTCGGAATTGGTCAGTTAGAGGAGCCTGTGGATGTCTTGGATGCAGGTAATTCCGGCACAACGATGCGGCTGATGTTGGGAATTTTAGCGTCTCATCCGGGGCGTTTTTATGCAGTAACGGGTGACAGTTCTTTGCGATCGCGCCCCATGTCGCGCGTCATTAAACCGCTGCAACAAATGGGAGCGCAAATTTGGGGTAGAAAAAGCAATTCTTTAGCTCCTTTAGGGATACTCGGACAGCAGTTAAAACCGATTCACTACCATTCTCCGATCGCCTCGGCTCAAGTTAAATCTTGCATTTTGCTCGCCGGTTTGATGGCCAGCGGAGAAACTACAGTCACAGAACCCGCTCTGTCGCGGGATCACAGCGAGCGGATGCTGCGAGCGTTTGGAGCCAAATTGAGCGTCGATCCAGAAACTTGTAGCGTGACAGTTACTGGACCGACACAACTGCAAGGGCAGAATGTGATTGTACCGGGGGATATTAGTTCGGCGGCATTTTGGCTAGTTGCTGGGGCGATCGTCCCGGGTTCGGAACTCGTAGTCGAAAATGTCGGCGTCAACCCAACTCGTACAGGCATTTTGGAAGCTTTGGAGATGATGGGGGCCGATATTGAACTGCAAAATCAGCGAGAGGCGGCTGGGGAACCGGTAGCGGATATTTTGGTTCGCAGTTCCAGCCAATTGCGGGGATGCACCATTGCGGGCGACTTAATTCCCCGACTGATTGACGAAATCCCAATTTTGGCCGTAGCGGCAATCTTTGCGTCGGGTGCTACAATAATTCGAGATGCGGCCGAGTTGCGAGTCAAAGAGAGCGATCGACTGGCCGTGACTGCTGCCGAACTCAACCGCATGGGAGCCCAAATTTCCGAGTTACCCGACGGTTTAGAAATTACCGGGGGAACTCCTTTGATCGGTGCGGATGTTGACAGCTACACCGACCACAGAATAGCGATGAGTTTGGCGATCGCAGCGCTCAACGCCACAGGTATTACTAACATTCACCGGGCCGAAGCTGCTGCCATTTCCTACCCCGACTTTACCGCCACTTTGCAACAAGTTTGCCATCCAAATTGAGAGCGGGAGAGTGGGAGAGGGGGAGAGGGAGGAGTCCGAGATGTGGAGAGGGGAGAGCGGGAAAAATCCTCTTTCTTCCTTCTTCCTTCTTCCCTCTTCCTTCAACATCCGTTTAAGAATCCTTACCTACAACTTGTTCTTTTAAAGAATCAATTTCCGTTAACAACTCTTGGCGATCGGAAGCCTTGAGCAGATAGCGATAAACAAACCAACCCGTATATCCCATGCCAATCAACTCAAAAATTGGAGCTACCAAAGGGACATCATTAAGAGCACCTAAAACTCCCAGCATTACCTTAATACTAATACCGCCTGCTAGAATTAAACCAACAGTTATGAGGGGCTTTTGGTAGTCAGCAAAAAAATTAGAGAGATAGGCTGGAAGTTCCGACAAAATTGTAATAACTTGGTCTTTAATATCTTGGAACTGGTTGGCCGTTGTTTCCGTGGTTGTCACTGTAGTCATGACCCCCGGTTTGTCCTCCACCAGATCTACTGTCACAACTTCAGTGATTGTTTGTGTCTCGTCCGAAAAGTTAGCTTGTGTCATTGAATACTTCCTCCGTTGTCAGGTAAAATTGCAGGCTGTGAATTGCTGCCAGTATAATTCTCCGGCAATTAGCACAGCATCCGCGCTGCAGGGACTAATTGATGAGACTAAGGCAGAGTTTCACAAATTGCAAGCAAAAATAACGATATGACTTGATTTTAAACAATTGCCTCCGCTGCCAAATCGGTCTTTTGACTCATTTTTTCACTTGAGCGAGGTCGATTTGATTCGGGCAAGGGCGTCCTTGTTCAAAGTCGGTGATATTGCCGATCGTGGTTTCGGCGATATTTTTCAAAGCTTCCTCGGTGAAAAAAGCTTGGTGTCCGGTAATCAGAACGTTGGGGAAAGTCAGCAAACGCTGAAAAACGTCGTCTTGGATGACGTGATTTGACAAGTCTTCAAAAAACAGATCCGTCTCTTGTTCGTAAACATCTAAACCGAGGTAGCCAATTATACCAGACTTTAGTGCTTTGGTAACAGCTTCAGTGTCAATTAACTGACCGCGGCTGGTATTGATCAGCATCATCCCCGGTTTCATTTGCTCGATCGCCTCTGCACCGATCAAATGGTAAGTTTCCGGTATCAGCGGACAATGGAGACTGACAATATCAGAGGCTGCGAATAGTTCCGGGAGTGCGACGTATTCCATGCCTATGGCGAGGCAATCTGGGTTTTGGTAAACATCGTATCCCAGCAGGCGACACCCGAATCCGTGCAGAATTTGGGCAGTAATTGCGCCAATTCTCCCTGTTCCAACGATTCCCACCGTTTTGCCGTGGAGGTCAAAACCCAACAGGCCATCTAGGGCGAAATTGCCTTCGCGGACGCGGTTGTAAGCCCGATGGATTCTGCGGTTGAGGGACAAAATCAGAGCGACTGCGTGTTCGGCCACTGCGTAGGGAGAATAAGCCGGAACTCGGAGGAGAGTTAGATCTAAATCCTTCGCTGCTGCTAAATCGACGTGATTGAATCCCGCCGATCTCAGGGCCAGCAAGCGGACGCCTTTTTCGGCAATGCTGAGCAGCGTTTTCGCGTCCAAAGAGTCATTCACGAACGCGCAGACTGCAGGAAATCCAGCAGCCAAAACGCTGGTTTCCAGGTTCAGACGCGGTTCAAAAAAAACTAAATCGTGTTTGCCGCCGACATTCGCTGCTTCCAGAAATGTGCGATCGTAGGATTTGGTGCTGAATACGGCTACCTTCATGATTTTTGCCTGCAAACCCAGTAATAGTTGGAAATTCTTTCCAGATTAACTCTAAATTTTACTAGAATGCCGCTTCCCCAAACACCATACTTCCGAGAAATATTGAATTTCGCAACAAGACGCTCTCTGAAGAAACCATTTTTTTAGCTTGAGGGCAACTCCTGCTTAATTTTTTTAATTTAATTGCTTATACTGTAATCTAAGGCGGTCGTTAATTGCTACTTTTTTAGGACAAACTCAGATGCGTAAAAAAATTAAAAGTATAATTTATGAAATCTTAGAAACTTCAGAATCAAGCAATTTATACAGTTTAATAGATGATGTTTTTATAACTTGTTTAATCCTGATAGATGTTGCAGCTTTTATTGCTTCTACTTTGCCCACACTGTCGCCAGAATACACATCGCTTTTAGCAAACATAGAATTTTTTTCCTCTTTAGTATTTACAATAGAATATATTTTGAGGCTTTGGGTGTCTACAGTCGATCGCAGATACAGCCACCCGCTTTGGGGAAGATTGAGATATGCTCTTACACCTCTAAGTTTGATAGATTTAATTTCAATCTTACCTTTTTGTTTGTTTCTGTTATTTCCTAGCCTAAATTTCGTTAATTTAATTCGTGTTCTGCGCTTGTTACGCTTGCTAAAAATGAGCCGTTATTCCGAGTCATTCCGAACCCTAGGAGCAGTATTGTACGCTAAAAAAGAGGAATTAATTGCCACTGCCTTTGCAGTTTTTATTTTGTTAATATTTGCCTCTAGCGTCATGTATTTTGTTGAAAACGAGGCGCATCCAGAGACTTTTGGGAGTATCCCCGATGCAATGTGGTGGGGAGTTGTGACATTAACTACTGTCGGTTACGGCGATATTTATCCAATCACTGGTTTAGGGAAATTGTTAGGAGCAATGTTAGCATTTTTGGGTATCGGAATTTTTGCGTTACCGGCAGGGATAATTGCTGCAGGTTTTTCTGAGGAACTACAAAAGAAAAAGCAGGAAAAAAGAGCTGAAAATTTAGAGGAAATTGCGAATGGTCAATCGGTCAAAATGCTGACAGAAATCGCGCCCTGTTTTGAAGAAAAGCAAACGGCGATCGTACTTCACGTGGAAAGTTCATCAGAATTGATGAAAATGTGTGTTCAAATGGTAAACCAGAAGTTAGGAAGTGAGTTTCAAAATGAACAAATTCTGCGCGATTTAGCTATTCATCTGTACAACGAGACAGTTCGCAAATTCCAGCTTTAATTACAGGCATAGCAGAAGGAAGAAGGAAGAAGGCTATAAAGGAGGGGCGCATCATCGAATCGTATCCACACGCTCATCGACTGCCCGATAATGCGGGGAGTAACTTAGTCGTCGATTGCCTCAATACCAAGTTGCCTAAGTCGCTCAATGTGGTCTTTCATGGCCTTGAGCGCTTCGGGGGAGTGCCCCTGCCAATCCGTGACCTCGCCCGTGACGCGCAGCGGCTCCCGGGATCGGTATGACTTCGTGAAATTACCCGGGTATTTCTTGTCCGTCAGATTGGGGTCATCCATAATCGGGCCGGTCGGTTCCACCATGTAGATTCTGCCGGGTCCTTCGCCGAGGGCCAGCTCGGCCCCCCAAGTAGCCGCATCCAAGGTGGCAGTCAGATAGACGTAGACTGCCTTATTACCTCTTACCGTAGTTAGAAGTGTAGCCGGGCACGATTAGGTCTCCCGGCTTCTGATCGGCCCGTGTGCCATGATAGAACTGCTGCGGAATCATATCGTCAGTGGCTGTCACCGGCTCGCTCCTGATACTGTTTGTCCTCCCCTGGCAAATCTCGCGCCGGTCTCGACAGGGAGTAGGTTGACCTGAGACAAGGGCGAGGGCGAACGCATCTAAATTTCATGTTAACAGAATATGGTATCTTGCAATACGGTTGACTTAAGAACAATCTGACTTTCAAGAAATGCCTGTATTGCCTATAAAATCCTGAGATTACATTCGTCAAAAAGCGTTAAATTAACCGTTTCGCGAGCTAAGTAACGACTAATTACCAATCTGGTGGCAAATTATAATATTCGAGGGTTGATTGGTCTGCCAGCAAATCTTGGGTTTTTCTGTCAATTTTAATCTCTCCATCCGCTAAAACTAAAGCCCTTTGAGTCGTTTTACCGATCCAATTCAAGTTGTGAGAAGCGATCAAAATTACCTCGATCGGCAATTGGGACAAAACTGACGCCAAGTGACGCCGCCACGAGGGATCTAGTCCATTAGTTGGCTCATCTAAAATTAAAATTGCCGGCTCTAATGCTAAAATTGCTGCCAAGGCTGCTAACCTTCTTTGACCTCCAGAAAGTTCGTGGGCAGAACGGTTGGCAAATTCTACTAAACCGAATTCGTCTAATAGCGCTAAAGCTCGATCGCGCGCTACTCCCGGCGGCACTCCGTAATTGCGTGGCCCGAACATGACATCCTCTAAAATAGTCGGCATAAATAGCTGGTCGTTAGCGTCTTGAAAGCAAAATCCTATCTGCCTGCGCGCCTGCGATAAGGTCGTCGGTTCCAACTTTTTTCCCTGCACTCTAATCTCACCGGATTGAGGCATTTTTAAGCCGATCAAGTTTTCGAGCAAAGTGCTTTTCCCAGCACCTGTCAGGCCGAGTAAAGCAACTCTTTCTCCCGGTTGCAATGTAAAAGAAATTCCCCGCAATACTGGCTTTTGATCGGGATAGCCAAATACTAAGTCTTGCACTTCGATTGTTGGGACGGATTTGACTCTAGTCAATTTTTATTTTCCTCGATTTTAGGATTAAGAGTATTTAACCGCAGAGAGCGCAGAGGGCGCAGAGAGGGGAAGGGAGAAGGCAAAAGGTAGAGGAATGAATTAATTAATTAAGTAGGTCGAGCTCAATAAACACTATGATGTCATTGCGAGGAACGAAGCAATCGTAAGGCTTTGGGATTGCTTCGTTCCTCTCTTCGGACACGCAATATAGATGTCCAGCTACTTACCAATTGCCCATTCCCAATTACCATAAGAAGCTATTGTTAATCCGGCTGCCATTAAAATTGCTAATGTCAGCCAAAGTCGCTCTTTTGGTGTCGATTTTGAGTCAGGAGGTAAAGTTCCTTGATAGCCGCGAATTAGCATGGCTGCGTGTACTCTTTCTGCCCGATCGAGGCTTCGCAAATAGAGGGCTCCGATCATGGAAGCACTGGCGTAGCGCAGCCATCCTCCCGTACCAGATAAGCCTCGCAGTTGCGCCGATCTTTTCATGCGGTTGACTTCGGCTAGCAAGATTTCTAAGTATTGTCCCGTTAAAAGTACAATGTCTTGCAAACCTGCTGGTAGGGGTAATCCTTTGAGAGCGATTCCGAAACTGTGGGGCGGCAAAGTTAGCAGAAAACTGTTCATAATTAGCAGGCAAATTAGGGAACGCAGCAACAGAAAACTGGCACGTTCCCAACCTTGGGGCAGCACTAATAAGGAGAGAAAAAGCAATTCTGCTCCCAACAGTTGCGCTAGGGTTCGCACCGGCGCCCTCAGCCAAAATGACCAAAAAAGTGCGATCGCCCCATAGATTCCCAGCCACAGCCAAGCGCCAGTCTTCATAAAACCTATGCCGATGACAATAATCAGAGACACTCGCAATCGAAAAGGTATCGCAAGTTTAGACATCTTTAGGTTTTACCAACTGAGCAATGCCAAAGGCCGCCCCGAAGCTGAAAGCAGACCCTAAAAGTCCAGCAATGCTAGTACCAATAGGCTGTTCTTCTAATCCTTTAACTGTGTAATCTGCTAAAGGAGTAGGATTTTCGATCGCCACAGCTTCTTTATCTTTAAAGCCGTGTTTTTCGGCTACCGCTTCTAACCCGTCAGGCCAACTTGAAGCAAACAGCGAAAGCACCCCCGAAATTAATAAAACTCCGATTACAGGCACTACCCATTTCTGCAATTGTGGCTGTTGTCCCGGCAGTAAATCCGGCCGCACTTTGACGAGATAAGTTAAAACGCCGCCTGTAATTACCCCTTCGCCAATCCCAATTAAAATATGTACCCCTACCATTGCTGGCAATGCGATATTGAGCGCTACTGTACCAGAAATTGCCAATTGGATCGCCACGCAAATCGAAGCAGCCACAACGCTAAGGGCGGCGGCAATCCCTGCTGCTAGCGGCAAACGATTTCGGGAACCTCCCAACAGTTGCTGCAACGGCTGCAACAGCCACCAGCCCGCCCAAATTCCAACTAGCCCCATGTTAAAAATATTGGCTCCCAAGGCGGTGATGCCCCCGTCGGCAAACAAGACGCTCTGAATTATAAAAACTGTGCTCATCGCTAAAGTTGCCGCCCAAGGGCTCCCCAAAACGACGGATGCGAGCGCCCCTCCCAACAAGTGGCCGCTGGTGCCGCCGGCTACGGGAAAGTTGATCATCTGGGCTGCAAACACGAAAGCTGTAGTTAAGCCCATGATTGGGGCTTGTCGAAGTCCAAGACTGGCGCGGGTTCGATTCAGGGCAACAGCAATTACTGCTGCACTTGCTATGCCGGTGGCAACGGCTACTGGCGGTGAAAGGAAACCATCAGGTATGTGCATCGATCTATCCCAAACGAGAGAAGTTCCAACTCTTTAGTCAACTATTTTTTACAAAAATTTAAAACCCCCTCTGGGGGCATTAATGCGATCGAGCGATCGGGGGATTAGTGGCGGGCGATCGCTTATTTGATATAGATTACCGCCTCAAACGCAGAATTTTGAGGATGAGAAATTTTACATTAAATAATCCTGAAGAATTATTCGGATATTTTACCGACCACCCCCACATTGAAGCTTTTTGATAAGAATTATCAATATTTCTTTACAGATTCAACTGCAAAATTGTATTCACCGTCAAGATCGAACAAAAATATTAAAAAAATATAAAGAATAAACATAAAATCTCTCATTGGATTTATTCTCAACTCTTGAGAATAAATAGCATTAATTTTTTAACGACCGCAGTAGTGAAATTAGCACATAGCTAGTCACAGCAAAAGTATTGCGTGTTCGAGAAACTACAAAGTCCGAATTATTGCTAGTCAATATAATTACCAGTAAGTTTGCGGTTGTCGATCGCGCCAATGTGCGATCGGCTTTGCCCGCACGAGCTGCATTATCAAGAAACTCAAAATACTAATGCGCTGATTCTCAAGTAATTTTCCGCACAACCTACAGGATGTTTGCCAGTGGTGCAGCACTCAACCCAAGACTCAACTACTGATTTAGTTCCATCTGAATTTCCCAAACAGTTAGATATCGCTCAAGTTTCTGTCTACGGACTTAGCTTTTTATCCGCTGGTTTATTTCTGTTTTTACCTTTAGTTAACCTACTGCATCCGAGTCCTTGGCAGCGGTGGATGGGAACCATTCACGGCATGGGTGCAATGTTGGCATTAGTAGTAATGGTTTATACAGGACATCTAGCATTTCCATTGTTGCGGGGTGTCCCTAAAATCTTGCCGCAAATGCGTACATTAGCCTTTTGGTCAACTCTTTTGAGTTTTTTGGCCATTGCTACTGGCAATTGGGCTTATATGCGGTATCGAGCAGGCATAGATTTCGGCGGAGCTAGAGCAGCGCTGAAAGAAAACTCTCCTCTAGCGCAGTACGTTTTGATGGAATATCACGAATTTAGCGTGCTGTTTACATTGCCTTTAACAGTAGCTTGTGCGTGGATTTTGTGGAACTACGGCAACTCGATTTTAGAAAAGCAAAATCGCCCAGTTTTAACAGCTACCTGCGTGGCTTTGATGGCAATCATGTTTTTCGCAATGGGCGGCATGGTGAGCGGGCTTGGTGTGGCTAAAATCCACGCTTTGTAATTAACAGTTAGTTGACTTTAGCATTAGCAAGGGCTAATTACCAATTACCAAAATTAGGATATTTTTACAATGACTAGACAATTATCCCGCCACAATGAGCCGGACAATGAACCTTTATACGGGAAATTTTGGAGGCAATTAAAACACTTCCCCAGCGGTTTAGCCGAAGGAGCAGAAACAGCACCTAGTGTTTCCGGACCGGCCGCTGCGGCAGTAATTAGTGCAGCAATTGGTTGTTTTACAATGATGGTGACTCACCACTTGTCAGACACATCGAAAGCCACAGAAAAAATTGTTTGGAATCTCGGTACTTGGATTCCAGGAAGCAAGACTGATAGCGAATTGTGGGGAAATATCGGCAGTTACACAGGCAAAGAAACTATGTTGCTTGTGGGTTGGCTGATCAGTTGGCCAATTCTCCATGCTTTCTGGAAAAATAAGAATGTTAAAAGCCGCACCATATTTTTCTGGATGTTTGCTTTGTTGGTTGCTGCCACAGCTATGTGCTGGCATCCTCTATTTCCCTATTTGCCGTTAACTTAAGTAATGTGAGGTTTGATGATGGAAATAAAAAATAAGCCGCTCCCAGCCAGGGAGATGCACAAAATAGTTTGGGTTAGCGTCGGAGTTTTAACTCTTTTCTTTATGACTTTCCCCATCGCGATGTGGCGCGTTAGCCAAAAAGAAAAGTTTCGCGGTTTTCACGTCAAGTCTTTGACAATTGAGGGGCAAAATCCAGCTAATGCTGTGGCTAAGGGGCGGACCCAACCAGCTATTGCTAGTAGCAGTGTGCTTTCGGCTGCTCATAATTCCTATTTAGCTATTGACACCAAAAAAAAGCTGCCTGACAAGTCTCCAGAGGTTGTACCTTTCACTAATACGTCTACTGAAACGGCTATTGCGAGTAGCCGTACAGATAAGACTGTCCAAGCTGTACCTGTATCAGCAGGCCTGCAGGAAGTTCAGGCGGTGGATGGAACAAATCAGACAGCAGAAATTACGGATCGCGTAAAAATAGATGAGTTAGCTCTAAAACTCTACGATCGCATCGATCGAAGTTGGCAAACTAGCCCTACGTTCAATCAAAATCTAGTGTATCGAGTCACTACAAGTCAAGATGGGGCGATCGGCAATTTCGAGCCTCTCAATCAACCAGCTAAGGATTACACCCAAGAAACTCCTTTACCAAATCTGCTGAAATCTTCCGAAACTAGCAGCAGTAACAGTGCAACACCAGTCGCTAAGTTTACTGTAGTGTTTGCTCCTGCTGGAACCTTAGAAGTTAACCCGTAACTCACATATAACATCTCTCCGGTAAGGTGCGCCATCAGCACCTTACTTTTCATTTTCAACTTAAATGTGGTATTATAAACAGCGCCCTCTCGGGCCTGCTACTTCTAAAACAACAAATGAAAGAACTTGACGAGAAAAAAACCCAGGAACTGCTATGCACCATCATGGAATGGGAACTTGCAGGGGTCGTGCGCTATACCCACTATTCACTAATGGTGACAGGACCAAACCGGATTCCCATCGTGCAGTTTTTTAAAGCACAAGCAACGGAATCCCTACTCCACGCCCAACAAGCAGGAGAAATTCTCACCGGTTTAGAGGGGCATCCCAGTCAGAAAATTGCTCCCATCGAAGAAACCTACAAACACTCGGTGAAAGACTTATTGGAAGAAAGTTTAAATCACGAGAAAAAAGCGCTTAAAAAGTATAAATCTTTACTTGAAGTTGTGACGGACTCCAGCGTTTATTTGGAAGAATATGCCCGCAATCTAATTGGACAGGAAGAATTGCACCAAGTAGAATTGAAAAAAATGCTGCGCGATTATAGTTGATTTAATCATTGGTTATTGGTTATTGGTCAGTTGTTATTTCCAATGACCAATAACCAAGGCTCCATGCTCATGCCCTCTCCCCCATGCCCCATGATTATAAAAAATGAATTTTAGTGAAGCGCTACCGACTTTTGTAATTACCCTGCGCGAAGGCGTAGAAGCCGCCTTAGTCGTCGGAATTGTACTAGCTTGCCTCAAAAAAGCCGAGCAAAGTTACCTCAATTCTTGGGTTTATGCAGGTGTCGGAGCCGGCATTGCTGCTAGCGGTTTTGTCGGTGTTCTATTCAATGGATTGCTGGCAGTATTATCAACATCCGAGCAGCCTTACGCACCAGTAATTAAACAGCTATTAGAGGGCGTGTTGGGAATTGTGGCGATCGCAATGCTAAGCTGGATGCTAATATGGATGACTCAGCAAGCGCGCTTTCTCAAAGCAGAAGTTGAAGGATCCGTTACAGCAGCTTTGACAGAAAATACTAATGCCGGCTGGGGCGTATTTGGCTTAATTTTTATTGCGGTACTGCGCGAAGGTTTTGAAACAGTTATATTTGTCAGTGCTCAGTTTCAACAAGGTTTGAGTCCCGCTTTGGGAGCTTTGGGCGGTTTGACTGGGGCGGCAATCATTGGCGCGCTACTGTTCAAGTGGGGTGTAAAAATTGATATCCGCCTGTTTTTCAAGTTTATGGGGATTTTGTTGCTGTTAATCGTGGCAGGTTTGGCAATATCTGCACTCAAACATTTTGACCAAGCCGCTGTGATTTTGTCCCAGATGAATAGCAATTATGCAACGATTTGTGTTTATTACGATCGCCTCGCACCACTCCACTCTTGTATTTTAGGCCCGATGGTGTGGAATGCAGCGGAAACTTTGCCCGATCGGGAATTTCCGGGAGTCGTTCTCAAAGCACTATTTGGATACAGAGATCGACTTTATCTCGTCCAAGCGGCGGCTTACACAATATTCTTAGCCACCATCGGGGGTCTTTATTTCCAAAAATTAGGCTCTAAGGCGACTATACCGAGCAAAAATACTCAGCCAGCTCGATCGCAAGCTCGCCCTCAGTAAGTATGCAAGCGGTTTGTATCCGTTATTTCGCTGATTCCAGGACGATTAGAAAATCAGCCCCACCTGCCAAAAAATCGCCTTAAAATTTTCAGGTGACGGGATTGATTATTTGACTTTTATCTGATTCTATTAAACAATAGAATATATTTTGTTTTTTTATAAACACTTATATTGATATTATTTAAATCTAGCGTCAACACCCGAAAGAAGTAATATCAGGTTCGGATAATTAGTTATAATTAAGGGCAGCCGATTCACAGGGAGGCCAAACCCCCTATGCCAAAAA
>NZ_JAUBQN010000041.1:0-58520 GCF_036701295.1 Microcoleus harperi Pol14_C6
CTTTTTTTGGCATAGGGGGTTTGGCCTCCCTGTGAATCGGCTGCCCTTAATTATAACTAATTATCCGAACCTGATATAAAGCCTGGAAGCGCGTCGCCTTCAGGCATGGAAATATTAAGATACAGACTTTTGCTGGCTGGGTATCATAATGAGAGCCCAATAGGGAACTTCAGCGGGATCGACATCTGCGATCGCCCGAATTCGCTGATTCGGCATAGTGGCGCGTTCTATATACAGTGCTCGATCGAACTGTCCCAACTCAATCAGTACGTCTCGGACTTTCGCAAAATGCCGACCCAGCTTAATAATCACAGCAGCATCAACAACCGCCAGTCGATCGCGCAAAACCTCAGCATCCAGCGTCGCAGGCATAATACTTAACACATCGTTACGATAAGTCAGCGGCACTCCCAACGCAGCCGCACTCGCCATTGTCGAAGAAATTCCCGGCACAACTTCAGTCGTAAATCTCCCCGACAAACGGTTGAATAGATACATAAACGAACCGTAGAGAAAAGGTTCGCCCTCACATAGCACCGCCACATCCCGCCCCTCGCTCAGATGTGCGGCAATTTTCTCGGCAGCAATATCATAATAAGGTTGAGACGATCGCGTCGGACTAAAAGGCAACGGCATCGGAATCTCAATTTGCTCCGGGCGCAGATAATCGGCGACGATCGCCCGCGCCAGCACCTTACCATTTTCCATCGCCGGATAAGCAATCACCGGCACCGATTGCAAAATCCGATAAGCTTTCAAAGTAATCAACTCTGGATCGCCAGGGCCAATACCCAAACCGTACAATTTACCACTAGCCTTAGTCATAATTCATCCTTTTTCGCTAACGCATTCACTGCCGCCGTTGCCATTGCACTGCCGCCGCGCCGCCCGTGCAACGTAATAAATGGCACTCCCCGACTGTTGGCCGCCAGTTCGGCTTTGGATTCGGCGGCCCCGACAAATCCTACCGGGAAACCCAAAATTAAAGCCGGTTTGGGTGCTCCGGCATCCAGCATTTCCAGCAGTCGGAACAAAGCAGTCGGGGCATTGCCAATTGCCACAACCGCACCCTGCAAGTTGTCTAGCCATAAATCAAGGGCTGCGGCCGATCGAGTATTTCCCATTTGCCGCGCCAACTCTGGGATTTCGGAATGCCAGAGGGTGCAAATCACCGGATTATCAGCGGGAAGACGTTTGCGAGTGATGCCTTCGGCTACCATCCGGGCATCGCACAGAATCGGCGCACCTGCGACGAGGGCTTGGCGTCCGCAGGTGGCTGCACCGGGGGAAGCTGCTAAATCTGCAACAATATCGGTCATGCCGCAACTGTGAATTAGTCGCACGGCTACGGATTCTAAATCGGGCGGCAAGCTTGACAAATCTGCTTCGGCTCGAATTGTAGCGAAGGATTTAATGTAGATTTCTGTTCCGTCTCGAATGTAGTCAATCATTGTTTAAAACTGCTATGGGAATTTTGTGGGATTTGTGAAATAGATTTTTTGAATGAACCGCGAAGGCGTGAAGGGCGCGAGGGAAGAAATCTCAAGAGAGATAGAAAGAGAAATGCTTAAAATTTGTCTTTTTTTATGGGATATTTTTTCACTTTCAATTCCTATTTTCGGTGCTCAACAACTCCTGCAATTGGTCGATCGCCTGGCGATCGACAAACTCACCCAATGACTCCACAGGCTCCCGAAACCGCTGATACACCCGCAACATTCGCTCGATCGCACCGGGCATCTCGATCGCACTCACCGCCTGAAAAATTTGTCGTCCGAAGGGCAAATCTTTTCTACCCGCATAAATGTCGTAACCTTCGATCGTCTCGTCTCCTCGCTCAATCTGAATTCCCACCAGCGTGATATCAATTGGCTGGTGCTGGGCGCAGGACTTTTCGCAACCGCTGAAATGAATGTTAATCGGCAGGTCGATCGTCAATTTTTGCGCTAAATCCCTCACCATTGCTAGGGCGTGACTTTGAGTATCTGTCGCCGCCGACGCACAGCCGCTGCTGCCGGCACAAGCCACCAAGCACGAATCTAGGCGAGTCGCCGACGAGTGCAATCCCAAATCTGCCACTTGCTGTTTTACCTCAAAAAGCTGGGAGTTGGGGATATCAGAAATTAGCAGATTTTGCCACGGCGTAAGTCTCAGGGTACCGCTGGCTAGATTTTGGGCTAAACTTGCCAAATTCCGCAGTTGCTTTGATTCTAGCCTACCGAAAGGCAGTGCAATTCCCATGTAGGAGAAACCGGACTGTCGTTGAGGATGAATGCCGAGATGTCGGTGATGGGGGAGGGATTTTTCAGATGAGGCATCTTGGCTGTTTTTGGGAAAGGTGCAAGATGTGAATTGCCATAAAAATGGTAAATTCTGCTGTACCCTTTCTAGATAACTTTCAGCGCCCCAATCTGCCAGCAGGTGACGCAAACGCGGTTTTTTGCCATCAATTCGAGGTCTTATTTTGGTATATTCAAGATAGGTGCTAGCAAGGGCGGCTAATACTGAAATACATTGCGATTCTGGGATTAAAATTCCTGTATCGCTGTTTAAATGCAGCCGAAAAACGATTCCTGATTGGGTTGAACGACCGCATGCAGCTAATAAAATATCGTTGCGTAAAGCCTGGATCGAAACCGATTCCCCGCCGTCGAAGCCAATACTGAACTTAGGCGAAAGTTTCGACAACTCGGAATGTGTTTGCAGGTAATCATCCCAAGCTTTGACTAGCGGCCGAGTATCCAGTAACTGCTGGCGATCGATCCCTGCTGTCGGACTTGCCATAATATTGCGAATCGGGTCAACTTCAACGCGGCGAGACGCTATCCCCAATTCCTGCAAGCGGTTCCAGACTTCCGGGGCTATTTCCGAGTTCACTTCTCGGATTTGCAAATTTGCCCGATTTGTCACTTGCAAACAGCCGGTACTGTATTGAGCGGCCAAATCGGCGATAGTCCGACACTGCTGCGCGTTTA
The DNA here is from genome assembly GCF_036701295.1 of Microcoleus harperi Pol14_C6. Classification (NCBI taxonomy): domain Bacteria; kingdom Bacillati; phylum Cyanobacteriota; class Cyanophyceae; order Oscillatoriales; family Microcoleaceae; genus Microcoleus; species Microcoleus harperi. The sequence goes on from NZ_JAUBQN010000041.1 coordinate 2,976, forward strand.
AAATTCCCCCCGGAATCCGCATTCTCGATAAAACTCCGTCTCGGGCTTGGGAACCGTAAAATAAACCCGGACAAGTCGGCAAATCAGTCAAAGCTAACAAATAATCTCCTCCCCGTGCTACGCAGGGAATCCAAAAGTAAACGCCCACAAAGCGCCCCCGAAATCGGCATTCTGACTTTTACAGTTGCGGCACAGCGCCGGAATTGCACCGGACTTTCCCGCTTTCAGGTTTTAGAAAGGTATCACGAGCTGACCCACAGAAAGCAAAACCCTCAACTTTCTTAACAAAACCCCTGACGATCGCCCATCTCTCTGGTTTCATCAGCTTTCCTAATATCAGTCATCAGTTTAACTGTCGCTCAACCCCTTTACAAACCTTAACAACACCGTTAATAATATAAACATCATCCGAACATTGACAACCAAATACAGCAATCATAAAACCATGACAACAACCTTACAGCAGCGCGAAAGCGCCAACGTCTGGGAACGCTTCTGCGAGTGGGTCACAAGCACCGACAACCGCATTTATGTAGGTTGGTTCGGAGTCTTGATGATTCCTACCTTGCTCAGCGCCACCATCTGCTACATCATCGCCTTCATCGCTGCCCCTCCAGTGGACATCGACGGCATCCGCGAACCAGTAGCAGGTTCCTTGATGTACGGCAACAACATCATCACAGGTGCAGTTGTTCCTTCATCCAACGCCATCGGCTTGCACTTCTACCCAATCTGGGAAGCAGCTTCCCTCGATGAGTGGTTGTACAACGGCGGCCCTTACCAATTGGTAATTTTCCACTTCCTGATCGGTGTATTTTGCTACATGGGTCGTGAATGGGAACTGTCCTACCGCTTAGGTATGCGTCCTTGGATCTGCGTCGCTTACTCTGCACCAGTTGCAGCAGCAACCGCAGTATTCTTGATCTACCCAATTGGTCAAGGTTCGTTCTCTGACGGTATGCCTTTGGGTATCTCCGGCACATTCAACTTCATGATCGTGTTCCAAGCTGAGCACAACATCCTGATGCACCCGTTCCACATGTTGGGAGTTGCTGGTGTCTTCGGTGGTAGCTTGTTCTCCGCCATGCACGGTTCTTTGGTAACATCTTCCTTGGTTCGTGAAACAACCGAAACCGAATCGCAAAACTACGGTTACAAATTCGGTCAAGAAGAAGAAACCTACAACATCGTCGCAGCCCACGGCTACTTCGGTCGTTTGATTTTCCAATACGCTTCATTCAACAACAGCCGTTCCTTGCACTTCTTGTTAGGTGCATGGCCAGTAGTCGGCATCTGGTTTACCGCTTTGGGTATCTCCACGATGGCTTTCAACTTGAACGGTTTCAACTTCAACCAATCGATTATCGACTCTCAAGGTCGTGTCATCAATACTTGGGCTGATGTGATCAACCGCGCTAACTTGGGTATGGAAGTAATGCACGAGCGCAACGCTCACAACTTCCCGCTTGACTTGGCTGCAAGTGAAGTCACTCCTGTAGCTTTGGTTGCTCCTTCTATCAATGGCTAAGTTTTAGTCTGAGATAACAAAAAGCGCTCCTAGAAATAGGGGCGCTTTTTGTTTTGGGAAAAAAGAGTTTTACTGGGGGGATGGGAAGTATCGCAGTCGCTAAGGCAGTTAGGACGCTTGACCTAAGACATCTTCAATTACCAGAACGTAAACAATCAAACTGTTGCAGTTGTTGGCGGGTTCGACTCTTTAACCAAGACTCTTCTTGGCTCAATCTTGTTTAGCTAGAGGAGAATATGGTGGTAAGTACACTAATGTTTCAAAAAAATTTTGTTCAATAAATAACCATCAATAGCTGTGCGATCGAGCTTTTTAATTTTCCCATCCCTGAAGTGCTACGAAGCTACTGCAAAATCTGTGTACTGCCGCATCCCAGGCTCGTGAAATGCCAAAACAATATCTTACTTGGGAACTCCAGCGCGCACCAAATCCGTTGCAATCCCATCTTCTGTCCAGTCTTCCTCAATCCAGAATTTGCGATCGCGAATCCGAACGTAAACAGTGATATCGGTAGTGCGCTCGCCCTTTGGCCAGCCCAGGTTCATCCAGATGTAATGACCGTTTTGTTCGTTTGTAATCAAGAATGTCTCAATGTCTTGTTGAGAAGGGCGATTATTGCACAATTCTATATACTCGGTCAAAATACGCTTGATTAGTTTGGGATATTCGATTAGTTGATCTATTGCACAATTTTCTCTACTTCTGTATTTACGATAATTATTTTATAGATGACAAGCAGATAGTTTGGAATCTAACCAATGCAATCCCAATCCCCAGCTATTTCCACCAGGGACGATGACTCTTCTATGTCCTAACCAATATACAAAAGTATGGGGAAGATGACCAAGGGGAGCGCGGAGTTCATAGGTCATTCTACTATTAAATGAATCCCATTTAACGTATTCGCAGAATTTGTCATAATCTTTGCCCGCTTGTTGCCAAATAGACCTTTGTACTGAAAATCCGAAACGCTCATTTGAGTATTTTACCCAAAGTTGGTTAATTGTTTGGAGGTCTGTACAAGGAAAGTTTACCCAATCTGAATGCCATAAATAGCCTAATTTTTCACAGCACGCTACCCAAAGTATAATTTGTTTAGTTTCGCAATCAGCTTCTTTAAACTTGCCCTCTGCTAAAAAATTGCGTAATTGAGTGTAATCAGCTCCGCTTTCTGACGCTAGATTAAGAAATTGGTTGTCATAATTTAAAGATTGAAAATCACTCATGGTCAGCGCCCAAGATATTTTGAATATGAGATTATTTGACTTGATCCATATGAATTTGCTTCGCGCCCGCTTCGAGAAACCCATGCTTGAGTTAATTATAGTTTTGTAGGGTGCGTTAGGCCGTAGCCGTAACGCACCCATCCTAACCCTAGCTGCCGCCAATCCGAGCAACATCGCGAGCGTTTTCTTCAAACGCAGCCGTCAGCGCATCATCACCGCTTAAACCCGATGCGATCGCCCTTTCAATAGCTTGCAACACCCGCTTATAATCCCTCGGCATCACCTTCACAAACACCGGCACCATCGAGTCCCAATTTGCCAGAACCTTCGATGCTTTCGCACTTCCAGTCAAATCAAAGTGAGTCTGAATTAACTGCCGCAAATCGCTAATTTCCTCAACATCCTCCAACTTTTCCAAATCCACCATCGACATATTGCAGCGAGTAGCAAAATCGCCCGCTTCATCCAAAATGTAAGCAACACCGCCACTCATACCCGCTGCAAAATTGCGCCCGGTTTCACCCAAAACTACAACTTTGCCGCCAGTCATGTACTCGCAACCGTGATCGCCCACACCTTCAACTACTGCATTCACGCCGGAGTTACGCACCCCAAAACGTTCGCCCGCCATCCCTCGGATGAAAACCTCGCCGGATGTCGCGCCGTAAAGCACTACGTTACCCACAATCACGTTTTCCTCTGCGACAAAGGTAGAAGCTGGCGACGGATACAGGATGATTTTGCCACCGCTGAGGCCTTTGCCCAAATAGTCGTTAGCTTCGCCTTCGAGCTCCAGGGTGACTCCCTTGGGAACGAATGCGCCAAAGCTTTGCCCAGCGCTGCCTTGGAAGTGCAGGTGTACCGTGTCATCTGGCAAACCTTCCCAGTGGCGTTTGGTGATTTCGTTGCCGAGAATTGTGCCGACAACGCGGTTGACATTGGTAATTGGCAGTTTGGCGTGTACTTTTTCGCCATTTTCGATCGCACCTTTGCACAAATCCAACAACACCGTCATGTCGATCGACTTTTCCAAACCGTGATCCTGCGCCATCTGACAGTAGCGCCCGACATCCGCCCCAACTTCCGGCTGATAAAGGATTTTCGAGAAATCCAAACCCTTAGCCTTCCAGTGTTCCACAGCTTGTTTCGCTTCCAAAACATCAGTCCGCCCCACCATTTCATTCAGCGTGCGGAAGCCCAACTGCGCCATAATTTCCCGGACTTCCTGCGCGACGAAGGTCATAAAGTTTACCGTGTGATCGGGGTCGCCGGTAAAGTTTTTCCGCAGCAGCGGGTCTTGCGTCGCCACGCCCACCGGGCAAGTGTTCTGGTGGCAAACGCGCATCATGATGCAGCCCAATGTCACCAGCGGCGCCGTCGCAAAACCGAATTCCTCAGCACCCAGCAAGGCAGCAATTGCTACATCGCGGCCGGTTTTCATTTGACCGTCAGTTTCCACGACAATTCGGCTGCGGAGATTGTTGAGTACCAAAGTTTGATGAGTTTCCGCCAGTCCCAATTCCCAAGGTAATCCCGCGTGTTTGATCGAAGTTTGCGGCGAAGCGCCGGTTCCGCCGTCGTAGCCGGAAATCAACACGACATCGGCGTGGGCTTTAGCAACACCCGCCGCGATCGTCCCGACTCCAACTTCCGACACGAGTTTGACGCTAATCCGCGCTTCCCGGTTGGAATTTTTCAAGTCGTGAATCAATTCTGCCAAATCTTCGATCGAATAAATGTCGTGGTGAGGAGGAGGCGAAATCAATCCCACACCCGGAGTCGAGTTCCGCACCTTGGCAATCCACGGGTATACTTTTTTACCGGGCAACTGTCCGCCTTCACCGGGTTTCGCGCCTTGCGCCATCTTAATTTGCAGTTCCCGCGCTTGGGAAAGGTACAAGCTGGTAACGCCGAAACGCCCAGAAGCAACTTGTTTGATCGCGCTGTTTTTCGAGTCACCGCGATCGTTCGTCCAAGTGTAGCGTTCCGGGTCTTCCCCGCCTTCACCGGTGTTCGATTTGCCACCGATACGGTTCATCGCTACTGCTAGAGATTCGTGGGCTTCTTTAGAAATCGAACCATAACTCATCGCCCCAGTTTTAAAGCGTTTGAGAATTGATTCGATCGGCTCAACTTCCTCAATGGGTATCGATTCCCGCTGTTTGAATTGCAACAAACCGCGCAAGGTAAAATGCTGCTGGTTTTGTTCATTAACCAGCCCCGAATACTGTTTGAAAAGCGTATAACTGCCCTCGCGCACCGATTTTTGCAGTGCGTGAATTGTCTGCGGACTAAACAAATGCGCTTCGCCTTCTTTCCGCCACTGATATTCGCCGCCGACATCGAGAGTATGTCCGCTGGCTGGGCGATCGGGGAATGCGTGATTGTGGCGCAAAATAGCTTCTTGGGCGATGACTTCGAGGTCTACGCCTTCAATCCGCGAGGCTGTCCAAGCAAAGTATTTATCGACTACGGATTTGTTTAAGCCGATCGCCTCAAAAATCTGCGCGCCGCGATAACTTTGAATTGTGGAAATCCCAATTTTCGAGGCAACTTTCGTCACGCCTTTAGTTGCGGCTTTGATGTAGTTTTTGCAAGCAGTTTTGTACTCGACATTTAGCAGCAATCCTTCGCGGATCGAATCGGCGATCGTCTCAAAGGCCAAATACGGATTAATCGCGCCGCAACCGTATCCAATAAGTGTCGCAAAGTGATGCACTTCCCTCGGTTCGCCGGATTCGAGCACCAGTCCCGCCCGCGTGCGCGTACCTTTGCGGATCAAGTGGTGGTGCAGGCCCGCAACTGCCAGCAGCGCCGGAATTGGGGCTTTGTCTGGACTGATACCCCGATCGCTCAAAATGATGATATTCACCCCGGAGGCGATCGCGCTGTCTGCTGCTGCAAAAACCTCTTCTAAGGCTTGTTCGAGACCTTTTACGCCGCTTTTGGGGTCAAACAAAATCGGCACGGTGAGTGACTTGAAATTGCCCTCATTTACGTGTTGGAGCTTAGCTAATTCTTCATTGCTGAGAATTGGCGTTTTCAGTTCAATCAAATGACAGCTTTCCGGTTCCGGTTTGAGCAAATTGCGTTCAGCGCCGATCGTAGTTTCGGCCGAAGTTACAATTTCTTCGCGGATAGAATCGATCGGCGGATTGGTAACTTGAGCAAACAACTGCTGGAAGTATTCATAAAGCAGTTTTGGCCGATTGGAAAGCACCGCCAGCGGCGTATCCGCACCCATCGCGCCGACAGCTTCCACGCCATCTTTCGCCATCGGTGCTAACAGCAACCGCAGTTCTTCAAAGGTGTAGCCAAAGGCCATTTGCCGCTGCAATAATGTTTCGGGATGAGATTCTGCTACGGCCGGCGCATCTTTAAGTTTGGCGATTTCGACCATGTGCTTGTCGAGCCACTCACGGTACGGGTGTTCGGAGGCAATTTGATGTTTAATTTCCTCGTCAGAGACGATGCGGCCTTCCTCGGTATTTACCAGGAACATCCGCCCCGGTTGCAAGCGACCTTTTGATACAATTCGTTCTGGGGCAATCGGCAAAACTCCGGCTTCCGATGCCATAATTACCAAGTCGTCTTTGGTAACGCAGTAGCGGGAAGGGCGCAAACCGTTGCGATCGAGCACGGCCCCGATCGAAGTACCATCAGTAAAGGCGATCGAAGCTGGGCCGTCCCAAGGTTCCATCAAGCAAGAATGGTATTCATAGAAAGCCTTTTTCTCGTCACTCATGGACTCGTGGGCTGTCCAAGGTTCGGGAATCATCATCATTACAGCGTGCGGCAAAGAACGCCCGGCCAAATTCAGCAATTCCAAAGCATTGTCAAAAATCGTCGAGTCGCTGCCTTCGATATTGATTAAATTGGGGATTTTCTTTAAGTCATCGCCGAATAGTTCCGACTCGAACAGCGATTGCCGCGCGTGCATCCAGTTAATGTTGCCGCGCATCGTGTTAATTTCGCCGTTGTGAGCGATGTAGCGGTAAGGGTGCGATCGTTCCCAACTCGGAAAAGTATTCGTGCTGAAGCGCGAGTGAACCAGGGCTAGAGCGCTTTCCATGTCGGGGTCGTGCAGTTCGGGATAGTAATCTCCCACTTGCACCGGCATTAACATACCCTTGTAGACGATCGTCCGGCACGAGAGAGTGGAATTATACCAGTAGGGGTCTGTGTTAGTCCTGCGGATGGCATTGTGAGCCCGTTTGCGGATGACGTACAGTTTCCGCTCGAAAGCCGCCTCATCAATACCTGCGGCCCGCCGGAGGAACACTTGCTGCATGAAAGGTTCGCTAGCTTTGGCTGTGTCGCCGAGGGACGAGTTGTCCGTGGGAACATCGCGCCAGCCGAGCACTTCCTGGCCTTCTTCTGCGGCGATTTCCTCAAAAATGCGTTTGCCGTTTTCCCGTTCAGTTTGATTTGGCGACGAGTAAATCGCGCCAACGCCGTACTCGCCGGCTTCGGGAAGTTCGATGTTTAGGGCCGCTGTTACTTTCTTGAGAAACTTGTGGGGCACCTGCATCAAAATCCCCGCCCCGTCTCCGGTGTTGGGTTCGCAGCCGCACGCGCCCCGGTGGTCGAGGTTCAAGAGGATTGTCAGTGCCTGCTCGACAATTTCGTGGGATTTGTTACCCTTCATGTGTACGATGAATCCGACTCCGCAAGCGTCGTGCTCGAACTGCGGATCGTACAGACCTTGCTTTTGTGGCAGTCCGTTGCTGTTCATTTTGATGCTCCTGTCAAAGTGGCGAAAAGATGTTGATCTAGAGTAGAGGGTGGGATGCCGATCGCTCTAGTATCATGTATTATATGTGGATCTACTCAATTGGGTAGATGTACCCAAAAATCAAAGCTTATTCCATCCGAGTAAAAAATAGTTAAAGCCGATAATTTAACTAGGGAACCCGGAGATTAAAGATTTATGCTTAAAGACTCTTCAATTATGTGAATTATTAAAGCGCAGAGGCCGCAGAGAGCGCAGAAAAAGAGAAGACAGATGAGTAATTCCGATACTAACTCACATCTTGCACCCTTGTTAATAAGCTTTTCAAGGGCGGGCTTTCCGGCCGGACCGACAAAATTTACTCTCTGTGGAACAGGCCGGAAAGCCTGTTCTTGAGAAATGAGTTTATAGCATTTTTAATGCGACTGTATCCTCAGCGTGTGGGTGACATTCTCCACCAGCATTTTGCCTTCTCATCAGCAATGAGTATTTCTGAAAAATTGCAAAAAGTCGATCGACTCAAAGCGTGGTTAGATAGCTTTCGGCCGCTTTCTCCCACCCTGGTTGCAGAATTGAAAAAACTCTACGACGTTCGGTTCACTTATCACTCCAAGGCGATTGAGGGAAATACTTTGACGCAGGGCGAAACCGAATTAGTCCTAGAAACCGGCATTACTGTCGGCGGCAAAACTTGGCGAGAAAACCTAGAAGTCATCGGACATCGAGATGCGATCGACTACATTGAAATGCTAACGCGATCGGACACTGCGATCGGTGAATGGGAAATTAAACAAATTCACAACTTAATTATAAGGGCGATCGCCCCGGAGGAAGCTGGACGCGATCTGCAGTTAGAGCTCAAAGCCGCCGGTACCGAATACCTCTATCCGCCTCATTATTTGCTTTCGGGTTTGATGCGGGAATTTATCCAATGGCTCAACAGTGATAAAATCAGATCGTTACATCCGCTAGAGTTGGCAGCCAAAGCACATCTTCGCTTTGTTTCGATTCATCCATTCGGGATGGTAACGAACCCACCGGGCGGCTATTGATGAATCTGCTGCTGTTGCGGGCGGTATATCCCAGGGTCATTATCTCTAACCAGATGCTAGAAGTTTGGCGGCAGCAGTCTCAAGATGTGGATTAGGATTCACCTTTAATCAATATTCAAGAACCAGCGCCGTTTCTATGAAGATTTGATGTAGATTGGGGCGATCGATCTAATAACAGGTGACAACAGCTATGTTGGTTTTGCTATGGTTGTTAAGGCAAGTCGATCGGGCTGAGCACAACTCTTGCAAAACTCTACAGTCGGCTAACCAGTCCCCGCAGGTGGGCTTCGATTTTAACTATAGATTAGTTAATCTCAAAAAACAACGTCGTTTACCAAAGGATTCAGCAAGCAATCCTCAAGGAGTGAAAATCATGGTTCAGATTCAAGAAATTTCTCAAGTATCTACCCTGCACGCACCTGCAGCACCCAACGCAATAGCCGCTACAGAATTGCGGCCTTGGGGTTCATTTACGACTCTAGAAGAAGGCCCAGGATATAAAATTAAGCGGATCGAAGTTAAGTCTGGACACCGCCTCAGCCTGCAAATGCACCACCACCGCAGCGAACACTGGATTGTGGTTTCTGGTACTGCAAAAGTTACTTGTGGCGACACTGAACAAGTTCTGTTTACAAATCAGTCTACCTACGTTCCTCAGTGCACTTCTCACCGCCTGGAAAATCCGGGAGTTATCCCCCTGGTTTTAATTGAGGTGCAGAATGGCGAATATCTCGGAGAAGATGATATTATCCGCTTTCAAGACGATTATGCTCGTAATGAAAAAGCTAAGTAACTCACGTTGCTAAAAATATAGGGGTAAGGTGCGCGGCCCGGCGCACCCTACATTCTCCGGGTAAGGTAGACGCCTAGGCACATTTTACATTTTCAAAACTCAACATTACTTCCCAATTAGCAATTACTCATAATGATTCATCTGAGCAAAACAGCAGCAACAGAAGTAACGCGCCTCAAGTCGAAGCATCCGAACCCCAATGCTTTATTTCGTCTGGGCGTGGAATCGAGCGGCTGCTCCGGTTTGTCTTATACAATGGCATTTGACGATGCGCCAGCCCCAGAAGACGCTGTATGCGAGTCGGAGGGAATTTCCGTTGCGATCGACCCCCAGCACTTAAAATATCTCAATGAGCTCACCTTGGATTATTCAGAAGACTTGATGGGCGGAGGTTTCCGATTTCACAATCCCAATGCCGCCCAAAGCTGTAGCTGCGGCAACTCCTTTTCGGCTAAGGAATAATAAATAGGATGACACTCAAAGACTTATAAAAAGTCCAAAACGCCTTCAAATAAGCCGATCGAGAGTACCAGTGCCGAAGCCATTTTAGGATTAGGAACTGACTGCAATATCGAACTCAGAACTCCCAATACTTACCCCCTTAAGACTAAAACCAACTGTCACAAATAGGGGTTGAAATTTATTATGTAGTTGCCCTTCAGCGCTCTTAAATTAGAGAAGAGCGCTGAAGCGCAACTACATACTTTTGTTTAATGTGCCAGTTGCTTAATTCCTATATACCTAAGTTCCCAGAAAACCATTATGGTAAGGTGCGTCGCCCGCAACAATCTGCAAGTGTCATCCAACATCTAAGAGTTCCGCACCTAGAGATTCGCACCACATAATATACCCTTGAGGAGTAGAATTAGGCGTATATCACCTCCGTGAGAAGCGCTATAGATGGTTGTAAAATCCGCTTTTACGATCGCGCAAATTATAATATAACGAATCAACCAGAAATGATATAAAAGCTCGATCGACTATCAACACAATCAAGCTGGCTTACCGAGAATAGTCCACTGCATTAACTGCTGCCACTCGATAGATTGAGCTAATAAATCTGCATCGAATTCATTTCCCGCATCCTGCGAAAACTCGGCAAAAGCTTCCGCCCAATTAATTACTGTTTCCACAGGCAAATAAGGCGTATAATTCCAAGAACGCTGCAAAAACTCTACCATCTCAACAGAATGACCGGTGCGGTACAAATACCAAGCAATCCAAACTAAGGTACTGTACTTGATTTGCTTTTCCAACAAACGTATTTTATCCGGCAACTCGGGGCGGGCAAAAAAATTGTCCATCACTGCGGCGAGGGATTTAGCCTGCGGTAAACCTTTGTACATGGCGCTTTGTTCGTGCTGGCGGTAGCAAACAGTTACTTGCTGCAACCACTCTGCTTCGCATCCCATTAAGGCTAAACGCAGCACTAAATCTGTATCTTCCGCCGGTGGAAATCGAGGATCAAATCCGCCAGCGCGCTCTAACCACTGACGGCGAAATACCATCGCGCTGGGTAATACTGGTTTCCACCGCAGCCACATTTCTAAGTCTAATTTAGGGACATTTTGCCAGGGTTTGACATCTTTTAGGGGTTCGCCTATACTATTAACTAGACGCCAGCCGCTGTGAACTATTCCTAGATTTGGTCGCGCTGCAAATACAGCCATTTGTGATGCTAATTTGTCGGGGAAAAAGTAGTCGTCAGCATCAAGAAAAGCGATAAATTCTCCTTGGGCTAGCTCGATGCCGCGATTTCTAGCAATCGAAACTCCTTGATTTTGTTGGTAAATGTAGCGAATTCGATCGCCATATTTCTCTAAAACTAACTTGGTATCGTCTCGGGAGCCGTCGTCTACGACAATAATTTCCCAGTTAGTATAGGTTTGGTGCAGAACGCTATCTACGGCTTGGCCGACGTAAGCAGCGCAGTTGTAAGCCGGAATTACTACGCTCACCTGCGGAGTGCGATCGATCGTAACATTACTCATAATTAATTATCTTAAATTCGATTGCGTCTCTATTTTACAATGAGCTTAGGGTGCGTCAGGAACTGACGCACCCTGTAAGGGCTTCTTGTGTTCATTAATTTGGGGTCAAGAATTTGCCAAGGAAAGTTGGTGCGAGTTCAGTAAATCATTGGGGCGAATTGCGAAAGGGTAGCGATCGCCTTTTACCTTCAAATACTTGTCAGCTATTTGCAAAACCTGTTCGGGATTGGCTGGCTTGCTCAAAAAATCCGAAGCACCTGTCAATTTCGCTCGCGTGCGGTCAATTATACCGTCTTGACCGGTCAAAAACACGATCGGAGTTTCCCGAAAAGCCGGTGTCTTCCGCAAAAAATTGCACAAAGCAAAGCCGCTTGTCTTCGGCATCACCACGTCCATAAAAATTAAAGCAGGCTTTTGTTTGGCGAGGATACCCACTCCCTGCATTGGGTCTTGAATTTTTAGGACTCGATATCCCTCCGGCAACAAAATTTGCTCTAAAAATTCGCATACTGTCGGACTGTCATCGATACAGGCAATCAAAGGGCGACCCGGCCCTGCAATAGCTGCGGCCAGGCGCCACTGTTCTATAGGCGACGGCAAGTCTGGTACTGTTCGGAAATTTACTAAACCCTGCTTGATGTAATTAACTAAAGCGCGAGTTGCCACTGTCACGCACTGCTTTTTCTTAAATGCTATATCCCAAAGAGTATTCTCGCCGTTGAATACGTTACCCAAAGCGATCAAAGAATTAGAACTAAATCGATTTTGCTGCAACTGAGCCGACGGTTTTAAAAGCGGTGCTTGTTCTGGATCTACCAGCCACAAACCCATTGCTTTCCACTTCTGCCAAATTTCTTCTGTACAACACAGAACTTTCTCTACTTCTGTTAAAGACAGCAGCAAAGAAGAGGTAATTGTAGAAAAATATTTCTGGGACGGACGCCACTCCCGGCGCAAACCCGATTGACCGATCAGAGCAAATAACACTTCGGAAAGGCTGGTCTGGACGATCGCCCTAGCTTGTTCCAGACTCATTTCGCTGGCTGCTATCCCTCGCTGAAGCAGTTGATATTCCCACAGTTCTCCAGCATCAAGGTCTCTGAGATCCACATGAAAGTTTCTACAGTGTTGCCCGATCGCCCTGTACCAGCGCCTCGATCTGTGCGACCCTCCCGTGGCATAAACCAAACTACCCTGAAAAAAGTAAAGCTGCCACTGTTGTTCCCCTTGCTCTAACAGCAGTTTCCCCGTTGCTTGTTTCTGGCTGAGTACAGCCAGAGTATGGGACAACATTTTGTATCCGATTGCGGTAGCAGACATATCAACTCGCATCCCCTGTACTCTGTTTGTACCATTATATAGCTGCTGAGTTTTGAAAGATAACAGTGATATTACTGAATTTGGGTTAATAAAAACCACTAATTATGCGAATTTAACCCCATCAGGGAGTGATTCCCCTCGGTAGTTTTAGCCAGTAGGATGCCACGCCTATTTGCACTATTAACTAATCACTAAAATCCAGATTCTAACTAATAACTAATTGCCCTCGCTATCTTTGGGAGGTACTGGATCGTAACCCCCTGGATGAAAAGGATGACAGCGCAAAATCCGCTTAACTGCCATCGAACCGCCGCGGGCGGGCCCAAATCTTTCTATTGCTTCGATCGCGTATTGCGAACAAGTGGGCTGAAATCTACAGGCGTTAGGCAGGTAAGGAGAAATCCCCATTTTGTAGCCTCGGATTAATCCGATCAGCAATATTTTCACAATTTTTACCTCAGCGATTCATTAGATTAATAGCAAAATCTCGTCCCGTACCGCTGTAAGCTAGGTGAATCGAAGGCATTCTCAGCAGTTAGACTTCCGCTAACTTTTCCAGTACCAATTATACCTATTTTCATTTTTATTTTAGATAGCTACAGCACAATTTGAGGAGATAATATGGTACTTGTCTCTGAGTTGGCTACTTGACCGATACCTAAAAAATTACCGTCTCGATCGTACACCTGCAACGGATAGGGAGGTTGGGGTATTGGGTTGTCGGGGGGATTGTTCCTACTGTCCTCCTCTGGCCCGATCGGCGTTTCGGGAATCGGGAGGCGCTGTCCTTGAAACCAGCGTTTGGTATATTCAGGGGAAAGGACGATCGCCCCTAAATGCCCCAAAACCGCCGATGGCAAAATCGGGGAGAATTTATTTTCCTGCAATAGCAGTTCCAATTGTTCAAAACTGAGGCTTTCCTCGATCGAAAAACCGCTACTTTCGGTGCGAGTCAAACAAGCCAAGGTACCGCCTACATTCAACACAGCGCCCAAATCCCGCGCGATCGCCCGAATGTAAGTACCCGCCCCGCAGGCGATCGACAAATCCAATTCAGGAAAATCCCCCGGCCGCCAATCCAATATTTCCAGCCGAAAAACCTCGACATTCCTAGCAGCAACTTCTACAGTTTCCCCTTTCCTAGCTAACTCATAAAGGCGTTTTCCTCCCACCTGCACCGCACTAAAACTCGGTGGAAACTGCTCGATTTTTCCTATAAATTTTGGCAGTGCAGCTTGCACTTTTTCCAAACTCAACTCTGGCACCGGTCGAGAATGGATAATTTCTCCTTCTAAATCGTCAGTAGCAGTAGTTAAGCCAAACCGAATCGTACCTCGGTAAGCCTTATTGTGTTGGAGATATTGCAGCAGTCTGGTTGCTTTGCCCAGGGCGATCGGTAAAACGCCAGTCACAGCAGGATCGAGGGTTCCTCCGTGTCCGACTCGCTTGAGTTTCAATAGCCGACGCACTCGCCCCACGCAGTCGTGAGATGTCATGCCGGCAGGTTTGTTGAGATTGAGAAAACCGTCAGTAGTCATTAGTCATTAGGAAGAAGGAAGAAGGAAGAGGGAAGAAGGAAGAAGGAAGATGGCAAGGAAACAGCGTACGGGATTTAAAGCAGAGAAGCAAGCAAGAAAAAGGAAGATGAAAAGTTTTGAGATTGCTTTCCTTCGCATCGCGAAAGCTAACGTTATTAGCAACGGGAAAGCGGTTTGGAGTTAAAAAGTTCGACCTTGAAAACTTAAAACTACAAAGTACCCGCCCGCCCAATTATCAATTCCCAATTCCCCATTAAAAAATAAAGTCCGCCTGACTGATAGAAGTGCGCGCAACTCCGAATAAAGTAGCCAGAGTTTCCTTACTGCTTGTAAGCTGAATAATTGTACTCGGCGAAGTTCCGCTTCCAGCGGAAATGGTGAGTTCGCCAAAGGTGAGGCCGGCAGTCAAGCGAATTCGATCGGTAACATCAGTAAAATCTGTAATCACGTCACCATCTGCCGATCGCCCGATCGCAAAAGTATCGTTTCCGACGCCGCCAGTTAAAGTATCTCGGCCGCGATCGCCCGATAAACAGTCATCGCCGATGCCACCAAACAGCGAGTCATCGCCGGCCCCCCCAAAAAGCGTGTCATCGCCCGCGCCTCCCAACAAAGTATCGGTGTCTTGGTTGCCAAACAGCAAATCATTGCCCTCGTCGCCCAGCATGGAGTCAGAACCTTTGCCGCCGTAGAAAGTATCGCCGCCGGCGCCGCCCAAAACGCTATCGCCGCCGGCACCGCCGAACAGCAAATCATTGCCAACGTCGCCCAGCAGTGAGTCATCGCCGTCGCCGCCGTATAGGGAATCGTTGGCACCTAAGCCAAAAATGCTGTCAGGGCCACCCAAACCAAATATCAAGTTAGCGCCCGCACTACCTCTGAGGGAGTCAGGACCGCTGGTGCCCCGAGTGCCGCCAGGTGATCCTCCTGGACTGGTACCGTTGGTGGGGGTTGGGGTTGTGACGGGAATGGGTCGAATTGGCACTGCTGATGGCATGATTCTGAAGATGGGTAGAAATTTGCCATTCTAACTTAGCTTAAAACCGGAAGTTATAAGCTCGCCAACCGCCGAGATGAGAAATATCGATCGCATCCGCCACAGCATAAGGTTCGCACAAAAACCCCTGCACCGTCGAGCCGTCCTCCAACACCAGCGTACCAATTCCCAGCGGCGGGGGAATTTTAGCGACAAATCCGCCGAAAGCCGCGATCGACAACTCCCAAACTTCCACCTCGATCGCGCTACCGCCCTCTATCTGACGCACCAATCCCGGCTTGCCCAGGGCAGTACCCGTCAAAGCGTACAGCTTGTAAATCGGGCTGGTACGGCAGGCGCGAACCAAAACGCCTCCCCCCTCGATTAGTTGATAATTCAGCGGCTCACCGCTCAAATGAGCGCCAACCACGGCTATTTTGACTCGTTTTTCTGAGGAAGGTTTTGCTGCGATGACGGGTTCCGGGAGGGTGGGCAGCGGCAGGCCGGTTGCGCCCATAGTTCCCCCCAAGCGAGCGTGGAAAGCAGATCCCAGGCTGCAGAGCGATAAATCGTGCCACGCAGGAGCCATCAGTGTCAATCCTGCTGGCAATCCGCTGCTTTGAAACCCGCTGGGAACTGCGATCGCACACAAATCGAGCAAATTCGCAAAGTTCGTGTAGCGCCCGAGATTGGTGTTGAGCGCGATCGGCTCGGCTGCAACTTCTGCGACAGTATAAATAGTGCCTGTCGTCGGCACCGCCAACACATCCATTGACTCCCACTGAATTTCTGCTTGCTGGCGGAGTTCGGCCAATCGGTACGACGCGCGGTAGGCTGAGACGGCATCGTAGCGTTTGCCGCCGCTGATAATTTCGTAGACGATCGGATCGATATCCTCTGGGTGCGCGTCGAGGAAATCGCCGATCGCGGCCAACCTTTCTGCTACCCAAGGCCCGCCGTAGAGCAGTTCCGCAGCATCTGCAAAGGGTTTGAAGTCAATAGGTGCGATCGTGCAGCCCAATGATTGCAAGCGCGCGATCGCCTCTCGGTAGCGCTGTTTGGCTTCTGAATTCCCGAAAAATTCGAGTTCGCCGTCTCCGGGAACTCCCACTCGCAAGCGGGATAAATCCGGCAAAACTTTCGTTTCAGGGCGACGAGAAAACGCATCCTCAGCGTCAAAACCGCTGGCTACTGCCAGCACCGAGGCTGCATCCGCACAGGTGAGAGCGAACACAGAAACGCAATCGAGCGATCGCACCGCCGGCAGCAGGCCGCGAGTGCCGATCGAGCCGCAACTTGGCTTCAGCCCGACAATGTTGGTAAAAGCAGCGGGAACCCGCCCCGAGCCTGCAGTATCGGTACCCAGAGCAAAACTCACCAATCCGGCGGAGACTGCTGCGGCGGAACCGGAACTCGATCCGCCGGGGATGTAGCGTGAATCGAACGGATTGCGACAAACTCCATAAGGCGTGCGGGTTCCGACTAATCCTGTGGCAAATTGATCCATGTTTGTTTTGCCGATCGCGATCGCACCTGCAGCGCACAGCCGCTCTACGACTGCGGACGATCGCGCTGGAGTGCGAGCAAACTGCGGACATCCCGCCGTAGTGGGAACGCCCGCCCAATCGAGATTATCTTTGATCGCAAAAGGTATCCCGTAAAGCGGCAATTGTTCCCGATCTAGGTTTTCCAAAGCTTTAGCGCGTTCGAGGGTTTCCGCCAGCGGTGCTAAATAAATCCATACCGCCGGATCTGCATAGCGCTCGATCCGATCGTACACGCTCGCGATTACATCTGCAGGCGCGATCGAGCCGGTGCGGTAGCGATCTAGCAGCGAATGAATGTCGAGACTGTTGCTGTAGTTAAATTTTTCCATAATGCACGGTCAGTCGATTTTAGATTTTAGATTTTAGATTTTAGATTGAAGAGTTGACTTCACAGGCTGTGTTTGGCGATCGTTCGATTTTAGATTTTAGATTTTAGATTTTAGATTGAAGAAATGACTTCAAAGGCTGTGCAAGGCGATCGTTCTTACAAATAGAAGGTTAGTTTACCGCATTGTCGATCGTACTTGCATCTAGTCGAGGGCTCGAAGTATTTCTTGAGAAATATTCAACCCTGACCTTGCGGGTTTCGTCTTTGTGTGCAGGTAAACTTCGCGATTTCCCATCGTCCCCTCTCATCGCCCGCTTTAATCTTCCAAAAATTTTAATTAACAACTCCCAAAAAAACAATTTTTTGTAACATTTTACACATTTTTTCATTAAGTTTGCTGTTACCGTTTGAAACGTAGCAATCTAATATGATTGCACGCTACATTGTGCTTACCTTTAAAAAAGCTAAGTGCATTGCTTTTACGGACAGTCTTGAATAACTCCTTAGGTTGCAAACAGGACTTATACAGACAAAAAACTAAAAATTTAACCGCTTCTAGGGTTCCGATTTGAATTAGTTTCTAAGTAAGCTTAGAAAGTTCAAGTGCTGGTCCGAGAGAAGCAGACTGGTTCTCCCAATATTTTGATGTTAGGGAAACACTAGCCAGTTACACGGCGGGATAAAAGCCCGGGAGAAACGCGATCGGTCATCAAGACTCGGTTCGTTAGCTCTCGGGCTTTATCCTTGTATATCAGGGAGGTTTGCGGAAGCTAAGGAAGCCAAAGAAGGTGCAAAAGCTCGATCGACATATTCACCTCTAACCAGCAACCAGAATATGCTATGAATATCCGATATTGCTCCCCAAAAATAACGCGATCGCCCTTATCCTACTGCGCCCTATTTTTCATCACCTTGTTTTTCGCTGTCGGCTGCGTCAACCCGGCAATTTATATCAAAACCACGACTGAAAGCGAAGCAGCTTCTTCAGTAAGTGCTGATGCAGTTAGCCTCGGATTCAGCGCGTGGCCCGGCTGGTTTCCTTGGCAAATTGCCAAAGAACAAAAAATATTTGAAGCCAACAATGTTGCTGTAGACTTAAAATGGTTTGACGGCTACTTAGAATCCATCAGCACCCTCACAGCAGGACAGATAAATGCTAACAGCCAAACCCTCGGCGATACAGTAAACTCGATATCGGGCGGCGCCGACCAAGTAATTGTTTTAGTCAACGACAACTCGACGGGAAATGACAAAGTAATTGTCGCCGAAGGCATCAATTCCGTTGCCGACTTGAAAGGAAAGAAAGTTGCAGCAGAGGAAGGTACAGTCGATCACTTTTTATTGCTGTTAGGGCTGAGAAAAGCAGGTTTATCAGTGCAGGACATTCAATTTGTACCGCTGGAAACCGGCAAAGCTGCGGCGGCTTTCGTCGGAGGGCAAGTCGATGCAGTGGCAGTATTTGCGCCGTTTACCACCCAGGCATTAAAACGCTCAAACAGCAAGGAACTGTTTAGTTCAAAAGATTTTCCGGGGGCAATTTCCGACCATTTGGTATTCACGCGCAAGTTTATCAACGAACACCCAGATCGAGTGCAAGCCCTGGTCAATTCATGGTTCGCAACCTTGGAATACATGAAAGCAAATAAAGAGAAATCTTACGAAATTCTAGCAAACCGCGCCGGAGTCAGCGTTGAGGAATACAAAGAATATGAAAACGGCACTAAGATATTTACGATCGAGGAAAACTTGAAAGCGTTTCAACCGGGAAATGACATGACATCATTACAGTTTGCGGCGGCCGAAATGACTAAATTTCTCGTAGATGTAAATTTAGCAAAAACCCAACCCGATATCAGCACATTATTTGACTATCGCTTTATAAAAGCTTATTCCGAAGGTAAAAGCTAAAAGGCCTAATTTACGATTGTGCAGACACAAAAAACCTAAAAAAAAATACTTTTTATAATCCCCAAAATCAACTTCCATTACTCGCTCAATTGTTCTGCAATTAAATCATGCCACCAAATCCCGATCCGCGATCGATCCAATCCCACCTCAAGCAAAAAAGCCTAAATCCGACCGTTTTCTGGCGGATTGCGGAAGAGATACCACAACCCCTCAATATTGGGTTAACGGTAACATCGATCGCACTGCCGCTGCTGCTGTGGTGGCTAGTAACAACCTTCGCCGATGTAGACCCCAAATTTTTGCCTTCACCCGGCAAAGTTTTAGAGGCATTTGGCCGGCTGTGGAACACTCGCGAACTTTTGAAAGACACGGTAGCGAGTTTGTGGCGGGTGGGAGTGGGCTTTCTGTTCGCCTTGGTTTTTTCCATACCAATTGGCGTGCTGATGGGCAGTTTTCCCAGCATTCGCGCCTTGCTGGAACCCATGTTCGGCTTGATGCGATATATGCCCGCACCAGCATTCATTCCCCTGCTAATTCTCTACTTGGGAATCGGCGAAGAACCCAAAATTACCCTGATATTTATCGGCGTCTTTTTCTTCAATTCGCTAATGGTGATGGATACGGTCAAGTTTGTTTCAAAAGACTTGATCGAAGCTACTTATATATTGGGGGGGAATCGCTGGGAAATCCTAACTCAAGTTATTTTTCCCCACGTTTTGCCGGGAATTCTTGATGCTAGCCGCATCAACCTAGCTGCGGCTTGGCAATTGGTAATCGTGTCGGAATTAATTGCGGCAACCGAAGGTTTAGGCCGCCGGATCAGCGTCGCCGGTCGATTTCTCCGAACCGATGAAATTTTTGTGGGGCTGATTGTCATTGGGGCGATCGGATTGGCTTTTGACTTGCTTTTTCAATATCTGCTGCGGGTTTCTTGTAAATGGTCCAGTCAGAAACAGTAAGCAGATGTTAAAAGGCAGAATGGTGTCATTTTTTTACTTACAATACAGAGGATAAACTCATGTTTCTACAAATCAACAATCTGCACAAAAACTTTGAAACAAAAAAGGGTAAGTTAGTTGTCCTCAAGGACATCAATATGAGCATCAAGCAAGGCGAATTTATCTGCGCGGTAGGCGCATCCGGTTCTGGAAAATCTACTCTGTTGAGGCAGATTGCGGGATTGGACAAGCCGACAACAGGGGAAGTGAAAATTGATGGCAAAGAAGTTGTTTCGCCTGGGCCGGATCGAGGTATGGTATTTCAGCATTACACTCTTTATCCTTGGATGAACGTGCAGGAAAATGCCGAGTTTGGCCTCAAACTTCAAGGCGTGTCCAAGAAAAAGCGGCGCGAACAAGCGAGCTATTATTTGAATGTGGTAGGATTGACGCAGTTTGCTTCGTCGCTGCCGAAGGAATTGTCGGGTGGGATGAAACAGCGGGTGGCGATCGCCCGCGCCCTCGCTTCTGAACCTAAAGTGTTATTAATGGATGAACCTTTCGGCGCCTTGGATATCCACACTAAAGAATCGATGCACGAATTTATGCTCGATTTGTGGCGCCGCACTCAGATTACAATCTTTATGATTACCCACGATGTCGAAGAAGCGGTGTTTCTTTCAAATCGGATTTATGCTTTGGGCGCTCGTCCCGGTACAGTGAGAAAGGAAATGTCGATTAATTTGCCCGATCGCACTCCCAGCGTTAAACGCCACGCTAAATTCCACGATTACCGCGACGAACTCATGGATTTGATGCGGAAACACGGACAGGAAGCTGTTGCAATGGCTGCTTAAATAGAAAATAGAAATAGGTTTGTAGTTGCCCTTTTTGCACCCGCGCCAAGAGTTTAACTGCCAACCTAAGTAAGTGGAAACTTAACATCTTGCACCCTTGTCAATTACCTATTTAGGAACGGGCAAGATGCCCGTTCCACAATAAAAGTGAGTGTTGTGGAACGGGCATCTTGCCCGTTCTTGAGAATGGTGCAAGATATCAGTGGAGATAAATATTACTTTGGGAGAGGGTGAGTTGTGCCACTACAAAATACTATTGTGTTGTTTCGCTGACACCCCCAAATACATCAAGAGGAACTTATGGTGCAACTATCATCGATCGACACAAACTCAGAAATCGATTCAAGCCTCGTATTAATGCAAGAAACCGTACCGGGCGGCGCGTACTGGTCGGGGGTCATCAAGCGGGGAAACACCCTGCGAATCACTGATTTAGAAGGCTCTCGCGGCGTTTCCATGCTGTGCTACAACGCGGACAATGCGATCGAACGTTTCAACGCAGCAGACACCGCCAAAATTCAATTCAACGCCTTTCTCAAACAAGGCATGGTGATCTACACAGACATGGGACGCGTCCTATTTTCCATCACCCAAGACACCTCCGGCTGTCACGATTTGCTAGGAGGATGCAGCAACGCCATTAGCAATGCCAAAAAATACGGCGAAGGAGACTGGAAAAACTCCCGCGACAACTTCCTCAAAGCCTTAACTCGGTGGGGATTGGGCAAAAAAGATATCATGCCCAACCTCAACTTATTTACTCGCATTGCCGTCAAACCAGACGGCACGATGGAGTTTCGCGAAGGCTGCGAAAAACCGGGGAGTTTTATCGATTTGCGAGCTGAAATGAACGTATTGACCGTTATATCTAACTGCCCCCACATCCTGCATCCGGCTTCAATTTACGATCCAAAACCCATCCAAATTCAGATTGTGAAAACCCCCGCACCCGCACCAGACGACTTGTGCCGCACCGCCAACCCAGAAGTTGTGCGCGGCTTCACCAACACCGATGCTTTGTTCCTGCAATAGACAGCACTGCATTTAATCGCCTCCAATTCCCGCCATCATCTGCGTTTATCAGTGTTTATCTGCATAACATCTGCGGTTAAAAGAGCCATCAAAAACTGATGCAAAACACCTAAGAAACCAGATTTGAAAACTATATCTAATCAGCACCGATCTGCGGAAAAAAATGCTGTAAATTCATCAAACCAAGTGAACCATGACTGCAACCACCCAACAAATCCTCGATCCAGAAACAGCAATTTATAACGAAGTTTTACCCGCCAGACATCCCTGGTCTCGCGTCATCAAAAAAGGACAGATTCTCCGCATTGTAGATTTAGGCGGAAATCAAGCAGTAGATTTTTTAGTTTACAATGCCGATGACCCTTCCGAACGCTACAGCGCCCCCGATACGATCGTCAATCAAGGCAACATCTTTGTCACTACAAACAGCCAACTCATTTCCAACGAAGGGCGAGCCATGATGACCATAATTGCGGACTCCTGCGGGCGGCACGATACCTCCGGCGGCGCCTGTAGCTGCGAGAGCAATTCGGTGCGGTTTGGACTAGATAAAAAATACCAGCACGCCTGCGTTGAAAATTTCCTCGCCGCAATTCTTCCCTACGGTTTAGGCAAACGAGATTTAGTCAGCAATATCAACTTCTTTATGAATGTTCCGGTTAGCGAAGACGGCACGCTAGAAATTGTTGACGGCATCTCCGACCCGGGAAGTACAGTTGATTTGCGAGCGGAAATGAACGCGCTAGTTGCTATTTCTAACTGCCCGCAAATGAACAATCCTTGCAATGCTTACAATCCTACACCGATTCAGTTGATAGTTTGGGATTCCGTGTAATCTAATAAGCCTGCCACCATCTATTAGAATCCACCGCGAGGGGGACGCTAGCACTATTGTTAGCGCCCTTCCCTATTGCCCCAAAAGACTTGCATAGCATTCCCAAACTTTCCTATCTAGAAATTATCTGCGTTTATCTGCGTTCATCTCCCTAACATCTGCGGTTGACTTATCAATCAAAGATTTATACAATCACCCAAATGTTTAACAAAGTTCTAATTGCCAATCGCGGTGAAATTGCCTGCCGAATTATCCGCACCCTCGATCGCCTCGGAATTGCTTCAGTAGCAGTATATTCGGAAGCCGACGCCCGCGCCAAACACGTTTTCGCCGCCAGCGAAGCCGTTTGTATCGGTGCAGCCGCCGCAGCCGAGAGTTATTTGCGGTTCGATCGCATTCTCGAAGTTGCGCGCCAAACAAAAGCTCAAGCCATCCATCCGGGTTACGGCTTTTTGAGCGAAAATGCTGAATTTGCCGAAGCTTGCGCCAGCGAAAATATTGCATTTATCGGCCCGACTCCGAGTCAGTTGCGCTGCTTTGGATTGAAGCACACCGCGCGGGAAATAGCCGCTGCAAATCAAGTGCCGCTAACCCCCGGAAGCGAACTTTTAGCAAGTTTAGAGGATGCCCAAAAAGCGGCTGGGGCGATCGGCTATCCGGTGATGCTCAAAAGTACCGCAGGCGGCGGTGGCATCGGTTTGCAGGCTTGTTTTGGCGATCGAGATTTGGCAGAAGCATTTGAAAAAGTACAGCGTTTGAGTCAAAGCAATTTTAAACAAAGCGGCGTTTTTTTAGAGAAATACATTCAAACAGCTAGGCACATTGAAGTCCAAATTTTTGGAGATGGCAAAGGCAATGTCATAGCATTGGGCGAGCGAGATTGTTCGGTGCAGCGGCGCAATCAAAAAGTAATAGAAGAAACCCCCGCCCCTGCTATTACCGACGAACAGCGAAATCAGTTGTACGGTGCAGCCGTGCGGTTGGGAAAAGCGGTAAATTACCAGTCAGCCGGTACTGTTGAATTTGTATTTGATGTCGATGCGAAACAGTTTTATTTTTTGGAAGTCAACACGCGCTTGCAAGTTGAACACGGCGTTACTGAAGCTGTCAACAACATCGACCTCGTTGAGTGGATGGTAAAACAGGCTTCGGGAGATTTGTTCCCCCTGGAAGAGTACCGCTATCAACCGCAGGGACACTCAATTGAGGTGCGAATTTATGCGGAAGATGCCGGCAAGAATTTTCAGCCGAGTTCCGGGTTGCTGAATCAAGTTGTGTTTCCCGAAAACGTCCGCTGCGACAGTTGGATAGAAACCGGCACGGAGGTTACTCCTTTTTACGATCCGCTGCTAGCCAAAGTAATCGTTTGCGGGGATAATCGAGAAGAGGCGATCGCTCAACTCAAAGCTGCTTTAGATGCCAGTGAAATAGCGGGAATTGAAACTAATTTAGATTACCTCCGCCAGATTTTGGACGATTCCCGATTCAGCCGGGGCGAACTGAGCACACGCTTTTTAAACTCTTTTGAATACGCACCTTTAACGATCGATGTATTGGATGGGGGAACCTACAGCAGCATTCAAGATTATCCGGGGCGGATTGGCTATTGGGATGTTGGCGTGCCGCCTTCTGGGCCGATGGATCATCTGGCATTTCGATCGGCAAATCGTTTAGTAGGAAATCCCGAATCGACAGCAGGCTTGGAATTCACAGCTACAGGCCCAACTCTGCGCTTTAATGCCGATACAGTTATTAGTTTGACCGGTGCAACTATGAAGGGAACGCTAAACGGCGAACCGGTGCCGTTTTGGACGGCAGTTCCCGTAAAAGCTGGCAGCATTCTCAAGTTAAAAGGCATTCAAGGCGGCGGCTACCGCACTTATTTAGCAGTAAAGCACGGCTTGAATGTTCCCGATTATTTGGGCAGCAAATCAACTTTTGTACTGGGCAAATTTGGCGGACACGCGGGCCGCACGCTGCGTCCGGGAGATGTGCTTAAACTGCTTCAAACTGCAACTCTGGAAGCGGAAATATCTTTGCCTCCCGAACTAATTCCCACCTACAGTAATAAGTGGGAAATCGGCGTTTTGTACGGCCCTCACGGCGCGCCGGATTTCTTTACTGAGTCAGACATCGAAATGTTTTTCTCTACAGAATGGCAGGTGCATTATAACTCGACGCGGACAGGCATTCGGCTGATCGGCCCGAAGCCCACCTGGGCGCGTCAAGACGGGGGAGAAGCGGGTTTGCACCCGTCTAACATTCACGATAATGCTTACGCGATCGGCACGATCGATTTTACGGGCGATATGCCTGTAATTCTCGGTCTTGACGGCCCGAGTTTGGGAGGTTTTGTGTGTCCTGCTACTATTGTGCAGTCGGAATTGTGGAAAATCGGGCAACTGAAACCGGGGGACAGCATTCGCTTTCACTGTTTGAGTTTTGCTGAAGCTTTGCAGCGGGAATTAGCACAAAATAGGCAAATTGCTACTTTTTGCTTGCCTGTTTTTGGGGAAAAGGCGGAGGAATTGCCCGCAGTTTCCGCTTCTCCACTTTTGCACGAAATTCCCGAATCTCCGGGACAGGTTGCTGTTACTTACCGTCAAGCTGGGGATAAATATATTCTAGTCGAATACGGCCCGTTGGTGCTGGATTTAAATTTGCGTTTTCGGGCGCACGCATTGATGGAACAGTTGAAAGCAAATCCGTTGCCGGGTGTTATCGAATTAGTGCCGGGAATGCGATCGCTCCAAATTCATTTTGACAGCCGCCAGATTTCGCAACAGCAGCTAATGGAGGCGCTGATTGCGGCGGAGGCGGAACTTCCGGCGATCGAGGATTTGGAAGTGCCGGCGCGAATTGTGCACTTGCCTTTATCTTGGGAAGATGAATCGACGCTGTTGGCCATTGAAAAATATATGCAGTCTGTGCGATCGGATGCACCTTGGTGTCCCAGCAATATTGAGTTTATTCGCCGCATAAACGGGCTTGACAGCATCGAACAAGTCAGAGAAATTGTATTTAATGCTAGCTATTTAGTGATGGGTTTGGGAGACGTTTATTTAGGCGCGCCCGTCGCAACTCCCCTCGATCCGCGCCACCGTTTGGTTACTACTAAATACAATCCCGCCCGCACTTGGACTCCTGAAAATGCAGTTGGCATTGGCGGCGCGTATTTGTGCGTTTACGGGATGGAAGGGCCCGGAGGTTATCAATTTGTCGGCCGCACGGTGCAAATGTGGAATCGGTTCAAACAAACGCCGGATTTCCAGTCTGGTAAACCTTGGCTTTTGCGCTTTTTTGACCAAATCCGATTTTATCCGGTTTCCCATGAGGAATTGCACCGCTGTCGGGAAGCATTTATCGAAGGGAAGTTTAAATTAAAGGTTGAGGAAATCACTTTTAATTTGAGAGAATACAATGAATTTTTGCATTCTATTGCTAACAGTGCGGCTGAATTTAAAGCCCAGCAGCAGGCCGCATTTAATGCAGAGCGCGATCGCTGGGCCGCATCCGGGGAATTTGACGCTGAAGCGGCCGCAGAAGCCTCGGCGGATGTAGCTTCTGAAACGGTGGCGGAGGTTACTTTGCCGATCGGTTGTGAGGCAGTTGTTGCTCACGTTTCGGCCAATGTTTGGCAGGTGCTGGTTAATGTTGGAGATGCGGTTGCAGAGGGCGATCGCCTGTTAATTTTGGAAGCGATGAAAATGGAAATTGCTATTACTGCTGATGTTGCGGGTACTGTCGCCCAATTGTTTTGTGAAAAGGGGCAAACGGTGACAGCCGGACAAATTCTAGCGGCTGTTCAACCGAATTAGTCCCTCTGTTGTCAGTTCGGGGACAGTCGGAAGCTAGGCGGCCAACAAATCTGTAACTACTCGGCGTTGCATAATTGCGGGATGATTTTGATTGTTTTGTGGGATGGGATATCGTAGCCCGAAGGCGTGTATTTTCACAGCAGGCGGGACAGCTCACAAGAATCATCCTCAAATTGTGCAACGCCCGCTCATTTAATGAAGATTTAGCAGCAGTTAGCGCTTTAAAAGGGTGGGGATATATCAATCAAGCAGACCTGTGGGCGATCGCCCCGCAATTTTCGGCGGCGGGCAGTTTTTCGGAAGGCTTAGCCACTGTCAAGCGCGATGGCAAATCTGGCTTTATCAATCAAACTCGAAAGCCAGTCATTTAGCAGGTTGGGGCTTTGTTTAGGCTTTAAATTTGTTTAAGTCTCGTTAGCTTAACTCCAACAGCCCAGAATTGACTGGCCAACCATCCTGAAATACCAGCAATTCTCCCGGCTGAATTTGCGTCCAAACTTCGTTATCTGTCAGCGGAAAAGTGGCAATAACAGCCACGCGATCGTCCTCCTTGGTCAATTCCCGAAAATCGACTGTTATATCTTCGTCGATCGAGTGAGCGCTAGCAAAAGGTGCTTGTCGCACAATATAATGCAAATTAGTAGAACAGTGGGTAAACAAGTGTTCTCCATCGGAAAGTAAATAATTAAAAATTCCGTGTTCTGCCAAAGTTTTAGTAATTTCCTCCAGTACCGGGTAAATTTCCGCTAAAGCAGGCTTACTTTGAGGAAAAGTAGAGCGCAGCTTTTCTAATATTAAACAGAATGCTTTTTCACTGTCAGTTTTGCCAACCGGTTTGTAAACTCCGGCACATTCTGGATAAAAGTTTTCGAGATTTCCGTTGTGAGCAAACACCCAATAACGTCCCCAAAGTTCCCGAATAAAAGGGTGGCAGTTTTCCAGAGCAATTTCGCCTTGGGTAGCTTTGCGGATGTGAGCAATGACGTTAGTGGAATGAATGGGATAGCGACGCACTACTTCTGCAACCGGAGAAGCAATCGCAGGTTTAGAGTCTATAAAGAGGCGACATCCCAAACCTTCAAAGAAAGCAATTCCCCAACCGTCTTGATGAACGTCCGTTTTGCCCCCCCTTGCAGAAAAACCCTCAAAAGAAAAGCAAATATCTGTCGGAACATTGCAGTTCATTCCCAGTAATTGGCACATAGCTTTTAAGTCTCTGGAGTGTAGATCGATCGCGCAGCTATTGGCAGCTACAGATTTGCGGTGATAATATTATAGTATTAACGGGTTAAATACACTTAATATTGGGCTTAATCAACCTTAATAATACTGAAGTTAAAAAGTTGGCAAGCTAAAACAATCGATTGTGTTTCTGTCGGAACGATGTTATACGCTCACTCGCTCCGCACCTTTTACGTGCATACAGCGAGGATAAAGTATTAGCGTCATGGAAAAAATGATATAATTTTGATTATTTTTTGACCTCGTGTGAAGGGAAATAATAACCGTCCGCAAGTTACAAAAATAAAAAAATATTAATTTACTCAAGCTTTCAAAAATAACTCAATTATATGTTTATATAGTTTTATAGTTGTTAAAATCATTAAGCGATAACAAAAACCACCAAAATGGATTTTTATAGATTATATCCCACTCTAAATTATTAGTTTTACTACTTTTTTGGGGTTGAGATCGATAGGTTTTGATTAAACTCAAGGACAATAGCAGAGGAAGATATGAGGGAAAAATATCACATATTTTTGACTCTTCATTCATTACAAAATCTGTTAAAAAAAACGGGAACCGGATTGTCAATCAGCCGTCACATAGTGGAAGAAAGCGAGGGTGGCAGTTCGACTTGTTCGTCGGTTTTGGGAGAAGGAATGCAATTTACGATCGCCCTTCATCTCGAATAGTGCGCGCGTGCGTAGCTATCCCGTAGGAAATCGCGCTTTTTCTCAGTTTTTTGACTCTGAGTTCACAAAGTATAAATACCATGAAAAATCATAAGTGCGATCGACAAATTTGGAAAATCCTTAGCAGCTTAATACTAGGATTCGGATTGCAGGCATTATTCAGCATTCCAGCCTTAGCAGAAACGACTGATCCTGAAACAACAGCAAATAGTGCAAATTCGGAAGATCCAGTTAATGAATGGTATCAATTACCCGCACCGACAAATAATCTACCGGAGAATTTCGATCGTAATCTCGATCGCAAATTAGTCGAAAAAGCTGACAATGTAGAGGAAACTTCACCGATAAACCCCACATCGGAGCCGCCCCTACCTATCGCGAGTGAGATAGAAACTCACGTATCCGAAGCCAGCGAAACCCAGCCCGCCCCAATACCCGCATTAGTTGAAGAAAATAAATTAGAAAATCCCCCATTAATTTACCCTGCAGAAAACTCGATAGAACAAGTTACATCAGTTTCCCAACTCAGCGACGTACAGCCCACAGATTGGGCCTTTCAAGCACTGCAATCCTTAGTAGAAAGATACGGCTGCATAGCTGGATACCCCGACGGAACCTATCGCGGAAACCGCGCCCTTACCCGCTATGAATTTGCAGCCGGAGTCAATGCTTGTTTAGATACAATCCGCGATTCCATCGCCAAATCAACTGAAAATCTAGCTAAGCGAGACGACTTAATAAAACTGCAAAAATTGCAAGAAGAATTTGCCGCCGAAATTGCCACAATGCGAGGCAGAGTGGATGTGCTAGAAGCGCGAACTAGCGAACTAGAAGCCAATCAATTTTCGACCACAACTAAGCTGTCGGGATTCACAATTTTTGGAATACAAGGGCGCACGCCCAACCGTGCGGATCTGGTTCCCAGAGACGGCAAAAGAGATACCAAAGACCCCGGTACAAATGTCAATACCATCAACCTAAATCAATTTTACTTAACCACTCAATTTAGTCCTCGCAGTAACTTATTGATCGGTTTTTACAACCAGAACGGAGGCACTTCTCCGCAACTAACCGAAGACGTAAACCTTGCTTATGATTTAGGTGAAACTTCGGGATTAACTCTCAGCGATCTCAACTACCGCTTTCTGGTCGGCGACAAATTGGCAGTGTTTGCAGGAACAGCAGGAGTTAACATGATTACCGCTTTTCGAGGGCCGAATCGGGCAGAAAGTGCAGCTTCCGGCCCCCTTTCTGCGTTCGCCCAAAGAAACCCAATTTTGAACACTGGTTTAGGTTTAGGCGGCATAGGCATTGACTGGCAATTCGCGAAGCGAGCCAGTTTGCAAGCAGTTTATTCAACTAACATTTCGGGATTTTTTGTCAGTTCTAACGGGTCTAAAGGACACAATACATTGGGTGTACAACTAACTCTTACACCAGCAGATCCAGTTGATATTACTGTCTATTATGTTAACGATTATTCGCCGGACGGTAATCTGATTAGTTTGGCGGGGGATAGCCAATTGACCGCTATCAATTCTAACACAAATAAGTCCGCTTCTCTGCAAACAAATGCAGTGGGAGCAAGTTTAAATTGGCGCCTTTCATCGCGAGTTTCTCTGGGGGGTTGGGCTGGTTATACTAATTCTCGCATTCCTGGTAAATCTGGTACGTTAGCCACTACAAATTATATGGTTTTTGTAAATTTTCCCGATTTGTTTAAAGCAGGAAATTTAGGAGGAATTTATATCGGGCAACCGCCTAAAATTGTCAGCAGCAATTTACCTACAGGCAATAACGTTCCTGATTTTTTAGATACGGGTTTAGGGCGATCGGGCGGGCAACCTGGAACGACTACTCATGTAGAGGTATTCTACCGCTGGCAGGTGAATGATAATATCAGCGTCACCCCTGGATTGATCTTGATTTTTCAACCCGGTCACACTCCCGATAGCGACCAGATCTCAGTTGGTGTACTGAGAACTTCATTCTCCTTTTAAGAGTTTAATACTGTGGGGCCGGGTTTAGTAGATCGATCGCCAATTGCAAACCATTTTGGTGAACTCGGCCCGGAGAAACGGCCCACAAGAAAATTTAATTTTGTGGAACAGACCTCCGGCAGCATCTCATATTTGTAAAAGGCGTTGCTTAATCAGGGTATGAAAAAATAACTTTCAAATTCCAAAGCTTTGTGGGTAATGGTTTCTATGACTGGCATATTTAGCGTTTATACCATAAATCAGCAACGCCTTGTAAAAATACTTCTTCTGGCTCCTTCCTTCTGCGTTTTTCCTTCTGCCTCCTGCCTCCTGCCTCAATCAAAACTTAGATTTCTAGCTTGGCTGCTTTCATTGAGATGCTCCCCAGGCCTCCTGCCTGTTAAGCGAGAAAGGTGTTCTTCGGTAAACAGACAGTGATTAAAACCCTCGCGGGATTTCCTAATATTTTTTCTCAGTAAAAACCCGCTATCTTTACTGCAACTTTACATTGAGTAGTAATTTCCCCGTTTTTATCTTTTTTTCCTACATACAAATACCTAATTATTAAGTTGAAAAAATACGCATAAACACGCTTGAAACATAAGTTTTCCTAACTTAATCTATTATTAGGAGCATTACTAATAGTTCTTAAGTTTAGGTTTAGATAAATATGATTAAATCAACGGGCTATTTTGGGTTTCTGAGCTTGGCTCTAATTTCTGCTATGACTGCCTATCCGTGTCAGGCACAAACCCCTGTCAAATCGCAGACAAGTGTCAATGCAACACAGGAGATTACAATTACCGAATCACCAAATCTTGCTAACACTTCTGCCAGTCCTCTCTGGAAAAATCCTAACATTTCTAAATCTTTTACCGTCTCAGAATTGAATAGCATACCTTCTACCTCTAGTCCTCCTATAACCACTCCTCAAAATCAATCTGCACGCAGAAATCCATTAGGATGTAGATTTTTCACTACTCCTTCTATGGAGCAATAAATTTTCCTGCACTTCTGGACAAAAGAATATCAGGGCTGAATAGATGGCGATCGTTTTTTAGCATCGCCCTCTATTTGTGCGATCGTACTTCCGAAGAAGATTAGAACCCATAAAAAAGATGAAATAAAGTCTGGTTTAAAAAATATTATCGGGGAAAATCCGAAAGTTGTTTGATATCCTTCAAAACTATTTGAGGCTTCCCTTTGTACTGTTCTACCTTCCCACTGACATACACATATCCCCGTCCCAGGCCCGCATAACGCTTCTCGATTAGCCGCTTCAAGGGAGCTCTTTCATCAGTTGTAGCATCGGGTATCCACAAATCTAATTTATGATACACTGAACCAGCATAAATTAGAGCGCTCCCGCCGATCCATTTAGTAATTCCCGCCTGCAAATCGCAGAAAACAGTAATAGATTTAGCTCTCTCAGAAGCCGCTAATATTTTCGGGTAGTGCAACCTCAAAGAAAGCGCTCCTGCCGTTGCTTCCGACAACCGAAACTCTTCAACTATTGAGGCGCGCATCGACCACCAAGGCAGTAAATTAGCATAATTGCGAGAGGGGATTTTGGCATTGATAATCGGATTCCAAATCATCAGATTGTAAGCTTTTGCTGCCGATTCTGCCTCAGTCATTTGGCGGTGATACAATCTGGAGCGCCCGTATTTGACGAAGTAGGGACTCCAGCCTTCTTCAATCAGTTTAAGATTGTAATTTTCTGCGTCTTTATGTACGTAACAGAGAAGACGCCCGTAGTTGTCCCGGTGTTTTTGTAGAGCCACTTCAACCGAATCGTCTGTATCAAATTCTATGTCAATTTGAGCAAGTCCGCCATCTGCTGTGGCGAAGTATTTTTTAGCCATTTCTGAAGCTGCTTTCCCCGCCGCAGTTACAGGTTTGGAGCCTCCCGAATGACTTTCTTCTGTATCGACGCAAATCAGGCGCAGAGACTCGGTTTTGCCGTTGAGAGAAATTTTGATGCTGTCGCCATCAACTACTTTAGTTATTTGCAGGTTCGGAATTCTGGTTGCCATATTTTGAACCCTTTTGCATTTGAGATTTCATGCAGGTATCGCTTGGATTATACACGAGTTCGTTATCACTATCAACAAGAATTTTTGTTTTTTATATTAAAATTTGCCAACAGTCGCATATTTTATCAAATCAGGAAAAAAATCCCGAAAATCCGATTCTAAGCGTTGATAGTTAGCTGTCAAATCTTCTATGCCGCTTGCCAAGTTATTTGTGCGTTTCAGTCGCGCCGACATTCTTGTAAGAGTGATGCCGATTTCGGCAATTTCCTGATAAGATGAAAGCAAGTCGCGGGCAATTATTGTGGGCAACACCCGCTGGAGAGAGTCAGGTAATATATCGCGGTTGTCTTGCAGGATTTTATAGACATCCTGAGAAAAATCCCGGAGCGGAATTTCTGAATACTCCAGCCAATTTTTAGCTAAGAAGTGGTCGTAAAACACGTCAATCAAAACTCCAGCAAACCTTCGTCTGTGAGAACAAACAAGGCTTTTACTCGATCGCACTATTGGGTGAGAGTCCGTGTAGCTATCTACTTTGCGGTGCAAATCGATGCCTTTTCTAATTTCCTCGGAATAAAGGTTGATGGCCGTTCCTTTGACAAAATCTCCTAAGAGGTTGCCAATCAGGGATTCTGGCGTGCCTTCTGATAAGAATAGATGAGCCAAATAATTCATTGCTACAGTAAAAATATCTAAGATAGCATAAGGAGAAAGAGTAATGGCTGTTCTAGAATGTGTAAAACCGGGTGCTAAACTCGGTCAAATTATTCTTGCCGTCCATCTTACTGTTGCCGGTGCTGTCGATCGCGTTTTGGCAAAAATTCAAGACTTGGGATATGACCCAGAAATTCGTCATGTCAACTATCCGTCTGGAGTGCAGGTCTTGGCAATTCTCAAAGACGAACAGCATTCAGAAGCAGTCGATGATGACTACTTGTTAGACGAGTGGCTGCAAGTAAGATCGGAAATTAACCCCGATGCGGTTCATTTGTGGCGCGGTAAATAAACCAATTAACACTTAAACAGCAGATTAACGCAGATTAACGCAGATGAGCTGATGGGAATTTCATCTGCGTTTATCCGCGTTAATCTGCTAAAATCGGCGGTGACAAAATACCCCTACGCACCACCCCGCAACTTATCCAAAACCGTCCGGTCTTCCAACGTAGAAGTATCCCCAGAAACCTCTTCTCCCGCCGCCAAAGAACGCAGCAAACGCCGCATAATTTTACCGCTTCGCGTTTTCGGCAAAGCATCGGTAAATCGAATTTCGCCGGGACGGGCGATCGCCCCAATTTCCTTAACAACGTGCTGCTTCAATTCCTTAGCCAATTCATCGCTAGGTTGCTGCGAGTTGTCCAGCGTGACAAAAGCCACAATGTCCTCACCTTTAATCTCATCCGGTTTACCAACAACCGCAGCTTCCGCCACCGCTGGATGCGATACCAAAGCTGACTCGACTTCCATCGTGCCGAGTCGGTGTCCGGCCACATTAATTACATCGTCAACGCGGCCCATTACCCAGAAATAACCGTCTTTGTCCTTGTGCGCGCCGTCCCCTGCAAAGTACACAAATTCGCCATCTTTCGGGTGCAAATATTCCCAATAAGTGCGGCGGAAGCGATCGGGATCGTTGTAAAGCGTCCGCATCATTCCCGGCCAAGGATGTTTCACCACTAAATAACCGCCGCTTTCGTTAGTGACTGGTTCGCCATCTTGGTCAACAACATCGACCACAATTCCAGGGAACGGTAGGGTGGCAGAACCTGGTTTTGTAGGAATTGCACCAGGCAAAGCGGTAATCATAATTCCCCCGGTTTCTGTTTGCCACCAAGTATCGACGATCGGACAATTTGAGTTGCCAATTACGCGCTGATACCACATCCAAGCTTCGGGATTGATCGGTTCGCCGACGGTTCCTAACAATCGTAAAGATGACAAATTGCGCGCATTCGGCAAGTGTTCACCCATTTTCATAAAGGTGCGAATAGCGGTGGGTGCAGTGTAGAAAACTGTGACGCCGTATTTTTCAATTACATCCCAAAAACAGCCGGGATTAGAAGGGCGAGGAGCACCTTCATACATTAAAGTTGTCGCACCGTTGGATAGCGGGCCGTAGAGAATATAACTATGTCCAGTAATCCAGCCTACATCAGCAGTACACCAGTAAACATCGGTATCTTGGAGGTCGAATATCCACTTGGTTGTCATGTGGGTATAAAGGTTATAACCACCGGTTGTATGGACGACTCCTTTCGGTTTTCCGGTACTTCCAGAAGTGTAAAGAATGAACAGCAAATCTTCGCTATCCATCGGTTCTGCCGGACAGTCAGCGGATGCACCTTTTTGCAATTCATGCCACCAGCGATCGCGCCCTGGTTCCATGTCAATTTGCTGTTTGGTGCGCTGAACTACCAGAACATTGGTAACGCTGGGTACGGCATTATTTGCTAGTGCTTTGTCTACTTGTGTTTTGAGGCCGACTGCTGCATCTTTGCGGAAGCCTCCGTCGGCGGTGATGACGAGTTTTGCTTGGCCGTCGTTGAGGCGATCGCGCAAAGCTTCTGCACTAAATCCGCCAAAAACAACGCTGTGTACGGCACCGATTCTGGCGCAGGCTAGCATGGCGATCGCAGCTTCGGGAATCATCGGCATATAAATGCCGACGCGATCGCCCTTTTGGACTCCGAATTCCTTAATCACATTTGCCATTTGGCAGACTTCGCGGTGGAGTTGCGCGTAGGTGAGGGTGCGGGAGTCTCCGGGTTCGCCTTCCCAAATCAGGGCGGCTTTATTTTTGCGCCAAGTGGTTAAGTGGCGATCGAGACAATTGTAAGAAATATTAATTTTGCCGTTGACAAACCATTTAGCAAAAGGCGGCTGCCAGTCGAGTACGGTATCCCAGTTTTGGAACCAGTGCAATTCTTGGGCAGCGAGTTCTGCCCAGAATGCTTGGGGGTCAGCTTTGGCTTTGTCGTAGAGGGCTTGGTACTCTTCTAGGCTTTTGATGTGAGCTTTTTGAGAGAATTCAGCGGCCGGCTGAAATAGCCGCTTTTCTTGCAGAATTGATTCGATGGTATCTTGTGACATCGTTCTTAACTTTAATTTCGGTTAGTCTTTGTAACTATTGTTTGCATAAGTTGGGACCAAAGTATGTTTATTTTCCTTAAGACTTTGGGAAATTTTGTAATAGGTGGAGAGGTTGTTCTTTTTTTGCTTGCCGATGAAGGCAGATTAACGCAGATGAAGAGGATTTTTTAGCCTATTTAATACTTAATTCTTCCTAGTAATTATTGTATTAGAATCTTTTAATTGGCACTTTTTTGTAAATTAAATCAGCTATAATTAGGTAGTTAGTTAAATTTACTTAAATGAAAACAATGAGGCAAATTTTAGAAGCAAGCCACCTTTCTCTAAACGACGTTCGCCGCCTTCTCAAATTGGAAGAGCGAGAAGGAGACGCCTTCACCGATTTTTTATCTTTGGAACCGCTGTCAGAATTAGAACAGCAGGAAATATTAAAAATTAGAACTGACTTTCGACGCTACTTATCCGCCGGAAAAGTTTCAGAAGAACTTGTTAAATTTTTAGTGCTTTCACCGTTAATGAGATTAGCAGGATTTTTTGATATTCCGATCGTGCTGACAATGGAAGATAGCATCCCGATCGAGGTTGAGGATGGGGATACTTTAATTAAAGGGCGCTTGGATGTTTTAGCGGTAAATCAGCCGGATGCAGAGCTAGCGGCTGCACAGTTTTAGATTTTGGTAGTCGAGGCGAAAAATAGTGCGATCGCACCTTTGACTGGTTTGCCGCAACTCCTGACTTATACTTATAAAAGTTTGCAGCAGCAATCGTCTGTTTGGGGATTGACGACGAATGGCGAAAGTTATCGGTTTGTGCGGGTGACGCGGGGAAATCCTTGTACTTATCAGATTTTACCGGAATTGAATTTGATTGACCCAGAGCGATCGCTCTTGCTGGCGCAAGTGTTGAAAGCGATTTGCAAGTTGCAGAATGTGCAGTTGCAGTTGGCTTAAAAAGGGCGATCGCATCCCATGTTATTGTGACGCTGGAGTCCTGTGCTCGATCGCTGGATTTGGCGGTTGTGGGGTATTTTGAGGGGTGATGTACGTTGTTGCTAACGGAATTAGGGCGATCGCGATCGGTACTACAACTTTCTCGATCGACCACTTGATGTTGGAATTGTCAGATTTTTTCACTTGATTTACCTTTTTAGCTGATGTACTCTTGTTCTGGGGCAGCCGATTTAAATTTTTCATTTAGTTAATTCCCATATCTACAATTCAATAATAAACTAACTTTCTTACTATTATTTGATTGATAAATAAATTCACCAAAGTTGTCAATTGCCGGGGAATTACCAATTTTTTTGACAATTGAGTTGAAGGGTTTGTGAAAAAAAATTCACAAATTAGCTGGTGTTTGTCAATTTGTGAAATTAAACTGGCGATCGGGGCTGAAGCTGACAACTGTGGTAAATTAGTAAGAGTGGTAGGTAAAGCGCTAAGGCAGGTATGCGGAGCATGAATCAAAAAGAGTTTGACGCCATTTATCCAAAAGAGCTAAACCCCATACAGCATAAGGTATTAGATATGTGGTTGCAAGGCAAGTCAGAGGAAGCGATCGCTAAATTCCTCAAACTTAATGATTCATCGGGTGCCAGATACCATATTATAAATATCTGCAAGTTATTTGGTTTTAAAAATGAAGAGGGCGAACGCTACCGACAGCGTGATAAATTAAAGCCGCTATTTGCCAAGTATAAACCTGAATTAGTTAGCGATAAATTAATAAAACGTCCGGGAATCTCCTCTGACGATAGAGAAGAATTGAATTTTTACTATGTAGAGCGTCATCCGATCGAATCTGAATGCTGTGATAAAATCTTGGAACCTGGAGCAGTGATTCGGATTAAAGCACCTAAATATACGGGGAAAACTTTACTACTGAACCGAATTACCGAGCGTGCTAAAGGTCATAATTATCAAGCCGTTACTTTAGATTTTCAGAAAGCAAGTAGTAGTGTTTTCTCAAGTTATGAGGAATTACTAAAATGGCTGTGTAAAGGAGTTGGTAAAGCTTTGGGTTTAGAAAACAAATTAGCTGAATATTGGGATAGCGATGAGTTTGACGAACAC
This sequence comes from Microcoleus harperi Pol14_C6, assembly GCF_036701295.1. Lineage (NCBI taxonomy): Bacteria > Bacillati > Cyanobacteriota > Cyanophyceae > Oscillatoriales > Microcoleaceae > Microcoleus > Microcoleus harperi. The sequence continues at coordinate 40,488 of NZ_JAUBQN010000041.1, forward strand.
ACGAATACTCAAACCTACTTTGAAGACTATTTGTTAAATAATCAGACTCAACCTTTGGTACTGGCTTTTAAAAATGTCGATCGGGTTTTTGAGCAAGAATCTTTCCGAATTGATTTTTGTGAATTATTGAGATGTTGGAGTCAACTGCACGTTGAGGGAAATCAATTTGCTGAACTTTGGAAAAAATTGCGGTTAATCATTGTTCACTCAACTAATGTTTACGGTTCCTTAGATATCAACTGTTCTCCTCTTAGCGGTGTGGGCTTAACTAGAACTTTACTCGATTTCACTCCCGCTCAAGTTGATTATTTAGCCAATTGCTATCAACTTCAGGGGTGGGATGCAGATATATTTAAGCAATTTAGGAAAATTTTTGGCGGACATCCTTATCTAATCCAAGAAGCTTTGGTTTTTCTCCAAAAAGAGCAATGTTCCCTCGATAGACTTTTGGAAATTGCTGCTACAGAAGCAAGTCCATTTATCAATCATTTACGACAACTGTTGGGAGAACTCCGTAAAAATCCTCAACTAGAAACTGCTTACTATCAAGTTGTCAATGAAACACAGCCCGTGCGACTTGACACCTACGCAACTTTTAAATTGCAAGGTATGGGATTGGTGCTGGTAGATCTAAATGATTGTTGGCCTCGGTGCGATTTGTATCGGCAATATTTTTTCGATCGCCTAAATCCCAATTAAGCGGAGTAACAAATGACTTACAAATATATTTGTGAAGCTACTTTGGGCGTTGATACCCAAACTTATGTCAAGCGAGAAGCTGACGAACAACTGTATGAAGAACTGAAAAAAGGTAAGTTTTGTTATGTTTTCAATTCGCGCAAAACAGGTAAATCTAGCTTGCGCGTACAAGTGATGAATCGCCTGAAACAAGAGGGAATAGCTTGTGTTGAAATAGATTTTTCTGGAAAGGGAACTCAGTTAACTACCCCGGAAAAATGGTACAACAGTATTTTGTTAAATCTCAATCGCAAATTATCGCTGGATGTCAATCTAAAACATTGGTTGAGCGAGTGTGATTGGCTGTCACCGCAGGATCGTTTGGCAGAGTTTATCGATTCTATCCTCCTGAAACGCATTTCTCAAAACCTTGTAATTTTTATTGATGAAATTGATAGCGTTCTTAGTTTGAATTTTCCGACTGATGACTTTTTTGCTTATATTCGTGCTTGTCACAATCAAGGTCAAAGCGGTGAAACTCCTGCTTATCAACGCTTAACATTTTGTCTGTTGGGCGTCGCCACACCTTCAGATTTGATTCAAGATAAAAAACGCACCCCCTTTAATATCGGTCAAGCTATTGAATTAAAAGGTTTTACTAAGGAACAAGCTGCACCTTTAGCAAAAGGTTTAGAAGGAAAAGTCGATCGTCCGATTCAGGTTTTAAATGACATTATAAACTGGACGGGCGGACAGCCTTTTTTGACTCAAAAACTTTGTAAAATTGTCCTTGAACGAGCAGAAACCTGCAATCCTGACATTGCCGAACTGGTACAAGCTTACATTATTAACAATTGGGAAGAGAACGACAATCCCGAACACCTCGGAACAATTCGCGATCGCATCCTCAGCAACCAACAGCGTACCAGCCAACTCCTCGGCATCTATCAGCAAATTATTACCCGCCCTAATCCTCCCTTAGCAGAGGAGGAAAAAGACAATCTTACTCCCCCCCTTAGCAAGGGGGGGCAGGGGGGGGTCGTCGCTGATAACAGTCCCGACCAAATGGAGTTACAGTTATCGGGGTTAGTTGTTAAAAAACACGGTCAACTGCAAGTTTACAACCGTATTTATCGAGAAATATTTAACCTCGATTGGGTACAGCAAGAATTAGCGAAACTCCGCCCCTACCAGGAAAAATTCGCCGCTTGGATCGCCTCAAATCGTCAGGATACTTCCCGACTGTTGCGCGGCAAAGTGTTGGATGATGCGTTGCAGTGGAAAGTGGGGAAACGCTTAAGCGATGAGGATAATGATTTTTTAGATGCCAGTCAAGCTGATGAGCGGCAAGAACTGAGAACATCTAATAAATTTTTAAAAGAAGTTCGGAGACAAGTCAGGGAAGTTATTAAAGTTGAAGAAGCTGGACGCAATGCCTTAAAGCTTTTTCAGTCGGATGGAAAGCAAGTAGAAGCCTTGCGGGCAGCTATCAAAGCCGGAGAAGATTTAAAAAAGTGGATACCAGATAATCCCCCGCTTTCGGAATATCCCGTTACCAATCCTCTGTTAGTTTTGCAGATGATTCTTGCTAAAATCCGCGAACGACGCCAGTTTGTCGGACATAATGACTCGGTAAGAAGTGTCAGTTTTAGCCCCACAGGAGATAGGATCGCTACTGCCTCATCTGACAAAACTGCGAAATTGTGGGACTTGCAAGGCAACTGCTTGGTAACATTCACCGGACATCATCAGTGGGTAAATAGTCTCAGTTTTAGCCCCACAGGAGATAGGATCGCTACTGCCTCATCTGACAACACTGCCAAATTGTGGGATTTGCAGGGTAACTGCTTGGTAACATTCACCGGACATAATAACTCGGTATGGAGTGTCAGTTTTAGCCCGACAGGGGATGCGATAGCTACTGCTTCATCTGACCACACCGCTAAATTGTGGGATTTAGAGGGCACCTGCTTGGTAACATTCACCGGACATAATAACTCGGTAAGAAGTGTCTGTTTTAGCCCCACAAGAGATGTGATCGCTACTGCCTCATTTGACAAAACTGCGAAATTGTGGGACTTGCAGGGTAACTGCTTGGTAACATTCACCGGACATAATCACTCGGTATGGAGTGTCAGTTTTAGCCCCACAGGGGATGCGATCGCTACTACCTCAGATGACACAACCGCGAAATTGTGGGACTTGCAAGGCAACTGCTTGGTAACATTCACCCGACATAATTATTCGGTAACAAGTGTCAGTTTTAGCCCCACAAGAGATGCGATCGCTACTGCCTCATCTGACAAAACTGCGAAATTGTGGGACTTGCAGGGCAACTGCTTGGTAACATTCACCGGACATAATCACTCGGTATGGAGTGTCAGTTTTAGCCCGACAAGAGATGTGATCGCCACTGCCTCAGATGACGACACCGCGAAATTGTGGGACTTGCAAGGTAACTGCTTGGTAACATTCACCAGACATCATGACTCGGTAAGAAGTGTCTGTTTTAGCCCCACAGGGGATGCGATTGCCACTGCCTCAGATGACAACACCGCGAAATTGTGGGACTTGCAGGGCAACTGCTTAATAACATTCACCGGACATAATCACTGGGTAAGAAGTGTCAGTTTTAGCCCGACAAGAGATGCGCTCGCTACTGCCTCATCTGACAACACCGCGAAATTGTGGGACTTGCAGGGCAACTGCTTGGTAACATTCACCGGACATAATCACTCGGTAACAAGTGTCTGTTTTAGCCCGACAGGGGATGTGATCGCTACTGCCTCATATGACAAAACTGCCCAATTGTGGGACTTGCAGGGCAACTGCTTGGTAACCTTCACCGGACATAATAACTCGGTAAGAAGTGTCTGTTTTAGCCCCACAGGAGATGCGATCGCTACTGGCTCAATTGACAACACCGCGAAATTGTGGGACTTGCAGGGCAACTGCTTGGTAACATTCACCGGACATAATAACCCGGTAACAAGTGTCTGTTTTAGCCTGACAGGGGATGCGATCGCCACTGCATCACAAGACGGCACTGCCAAATTGTGGGACTTGCAGGGGAATTTACTGGCTGACTTTAGCGGCTATAAGGGCAATTTGCTCAAAGGTGAGGCTGATTTTGTGGAGTTGAAAAGTCCGATTTGGAATATTTGTTTTAGTCGGGACGGGAAGTTTTTAATAACTGGTTTGCAGGATGGAAAGGTGCGGTTTTGGCCGATCGAAAGTTTGGACGAGTTGTTGGCGAGGGGGAGGGAATGGCTTGGTGAGAAAATTTAACCGCTGATCCACGCGGATGATTGGGATATAGCAAAGATTTTACGATTCTTTTTCACTTGTTCAAACTGCTATTAGCTTTACCCAATTTAGACACCAGAATTATTGAATAATTCTGGTATCTAGCAGACTACAAGCCGGAAATTTAAAAGTCAAGATTTATTAAGATTTTACGAAATAACGATGACAAATCATAAATCATGTATCTAAAATAAGAGACAATTTGACCCGGAAACTGAAGGTAAGAAAATGTCTGAACTTAGACAAAATCTAATTACCAGAGATTGGGTAATCATCGCCACCGAACGGGCGACAAGACCGGATCAATTCGCTAACAAAAAAAAGTGGGCTGCCTTAGTGCCACCGCACCGTGCCGATTGCCCGTTTTGCGTGGGAAATGAGGAAGACGGAACCTTAGAAACTTGCCGTTTGGGCGATCGCACTGGGTGGAAAGTCAGGGCAATTCGCAACAAATATCCCGCCCTCTCCCCGACAGCAGAATGGATGAGGATATCATCGGGAATTCACCGCACGATGGCGGGAATTGGCGTTCACGAAGTAATTGTCGAACACCCGCGACACGATTTGACGACAGCTTTGTTGAGTGTTGAAGAAGTTGCAAACATACTTTTAGTATACCGCCAGCGCTATGTAGAAATTAGAAAAAATACCCACATAGAAACAATTATTATCTTCAAAAATCACGGGGAAAGTGCCGGAACTTCTCTCGAACACCCCCACTCGCAGATAGCAGCGACGCCCGTTGTACCCAGCCAATTTCGCAGCCGGATCGACGAAGCTATTAGATATTTTGATGACACGGGAGAATGTTTGTTTTGCCGTACTTTGGAAGATGAATTAGCGGCGAAGGAAAGAGTGATTTGTGAGAGTGAACATTTTGTAGCTTTTATCCCTTACGCTGCACTTTCACCGTTTCACACTTGGATTTTTCCGCGCCGGCATTCCTCTTCGTTTGATGAAATTACTGATACGGAACTTACCGATCTTGCTTATACTTTGAAAACTGTACTGGCTAAGTTTTATTACGGATTGAACAATCCCGATTATAACTATAATATTCGATCGGTGCCCATCGCCCAACGGGCAACAAAATACTTTCACTGGTATATTGCAATTATTCCCAGAGTTACTAAGCAAGCTGGGTTTGAGTTGGGTAGCGGGATGTTTATCAATACTGCTTTGCCCGAAGAAAGTGCGGCTTTTTTGCGATCGATCGAAATTCCTAGCGACAGTAATTTCCCCCCCATCTAAAGTATCCTACATCACAATAGTCCAATTTACTTCAAATTGGGGTAGAAATGCACGCAGCCACTCTGAGTTGCGAGTCTGCGTTGGGGGAGGAAACTGATATTATATCGATTCCGGTTGCACCGGAATCATTGTTGACTGTTGACTGTGAGTCAAAAAAATGAAAATTGCGGGAATTATTTGTTGGCAGCTTGATTCGACTTTATGTCCGACTCCGGAAGCGCGGATTTGATATCATTCCGGCGCAGACGGAATTGATATTATTGGAGATTGGATATTTGAGATTAAAGAATTGCGCCTAACGCATGATCTAATGGGGTAGATCATCGGCCTAAAGTTGGATTCTTTTGTTAAACTGGTATAACATACGTTCTCAAGTTATGAACGTACAAATACTTGTGGATTTTACCAAACTCACAATAAACTTTCGACATAATGCCAGCCATCGTCGCTAAAAGTAGCTCTTAACATATCTCTAATTTTGGCATCGATCGATAATATCCCCTCACCCGAGTCACCATTATCGCCGATTTCGCAACTGTCTTCAGACATATGTTCTTGGATGTGGGCCAGAGTATCGGCGAAATTAGCCAGAAAATAATGTTCGTGCACCCATGCTGTCGGATCTGGTATTGCTGCACTCCCAAAAGCTCGATCGACTAAATCTTTTTTGGCAACATCGTCAGTCTGGTTTTTCATGTTGAGTTCGATTTAGGTAGAACTGGTAACTTATCTCATTTTAAGCTTAATTGTCAACAGGATGGCGATCCAGATCGACCACAGCAGTGACAAATTTGTATCGTTTGTGCGATCGCGATCCTAATTTTTTGGTCGATCGCGTGTTATCATTTTACCTCAAACTCCGTGACCAATAATTTTCACTTCGGGCAAAATACACTTGGGCATCATTCCGTGAACTCCTTTTTGGGGATTGTTGACAGCCTGCGTAATCCGAAAATTTACCGCAATGGAACACAAAACATAAGCCTGTTCTTCTTTGAAACCTGCAAACTTTTGCAACCAATAAACCGTCTGTTTTACCGTCATTTCAAACGCTTCATCTAATGTTCTACCGAATCCCATAATTACAATATGAGTGGGCGTTTCGGCAAACGGGAATATCAAAATAAAATCCTTGCGTAAAATGATTTGAAGAGTGCCGTTCATCGAAGTTTCAATGGCAGTACCGTCAACTTCAGCGTCTCCTTGTGCCGAATGTCCGTCGCCGATGGACAGTAAACCGCCGCGCAGAAAAACAGGTAAAAATAACCGCGTTCCTGGTTGGAGTTCCTGATTGTCCATATTGCCGCCGTAACGCTGTGGAGGAATAGAAGAACGGTTGATTTCTGAATTCGCAACACCTATAATTCCAAAAAAAGGATGCAAGGGAATCGCAAGGTCACTACCTGGGGGAAATTCAGCAGTTTTTTGCTGTAAATCTAGGGGAATAAACCGCAATTTAGGTTCGGGGAAATAGTCAGGTAATGCCCCCCATCCGGCGCGAATTGCATTAAATCCTACTGGTAAACTCGGATAAACATCCTCAATGTGAATTTCTAAAACGTCTCCCCGTTCGGCATTGTTAACATAAATTGGGCCCGTCAGCAAGTGGGGTCCAGGGCCCACTTTGCGGTTGGGAGGCAAATTCTGACAAATATCTAAAAATTCGGGAGTGAGAAATTCCGGTGGGGCTTTGTCAGCAACATAATATCCTGAATAGGTTTCGATATCAATGTGATCGCCCGAATCGACGATTAAAGCAGGTTCGATATTCGGAGAGAAACCGCCCAAGTGTACGGTTTTGCAGTTAGCCTTGAGAAGGTGGCGAGTCATGGGATTTTGGATTTTAGATTTTAGATTTTAGATTGAAGGAAGGGTGTTAAGAATGTGATAGCGCAAGTCTCAAGCATTTTTGATAAAGATTTTTTTTAATGAACCGCAGAGGGCACAGAGGGCGCACAGAAAGAGAACTCAGATATAAGAAGAGGTCAATCGATTTTAGATTTTAGATTTTAGATTAAAGAATTGAAGCTGTGACCCCACGGATAAATTCGGGGGGCAAGTTTCATCGGGTACACGTTTTTTATTTCTGGGTCCTGAGTCTGCGAAGGAATGAATCTGGGGGCTTGTATCCTGGACGCTTTGGGTCAAAAAATGGTTGAGGTTTATTATATCTGAGATAGTCTACTAATTTTTTAACTTTTTGATAACTTTGGTAGTTAAAAATTTAAAGTCTAGCATCTCTAATCGCTCGCTTTTTTTTCTTCAGACTAATGACTGTTTAGTAATTCAGTTGGCGGGGGCGGCTTTGTACAGAACTTGCGGATGTTATGAGGTACAGTATAATCGACTAATAAATAATATCCCCATGAAAGCATATTCAGTATATTTGCGAAAAAAAAGTAGCAGCACATAAGCGAGCAAAAGCTGTCTATCCGAACAACAGCAGCAATATTTGCTGTGAGTAAAAGCTTAGTTCAAAAGCTTGTAAAACCACAAAAAATAGAGGGAAATGTACAGCCACAACCCACAGGCAAACCGAGGTATAGCCATTTGAATAATGCCGAAACAGAAAGCGCGAGAAATAGTGACAGCACATCCTGATGCAACCAAGCGTAGAGTTGTGTGAGCTATTTGCCCACACAACAGGAAATTGGGTGGGTAAAACAGCAATGTGTAGCACGTTACAGAAGTCGGGATGAAATCGAAAAAAAACTCTCAGGAGTAGCCAAGCAGGGACAAAAAGAGTGATGAAATTAAAGTTAGAGTATTGGGAAAAAGTCAAGGATATTGAGCTAAAAAGCAAGCGTATTTCTAGATGAGACTGGAGTCTTGCTAGGTTGAATACGAACTCATGCAGGCTCGAAGGAACTAGATCCCAGGTAGTCAAACCTTTTTATCGAGGGGAAAACCTCCCAGTAATTGGTGCAATTAGTATCTCTTATAGTAGTGGTATTACTGGCAATAGATAGCTCGATGGCGCGGCCAAGTGAAGTATTTATAGAGAAATGTTGGCTCCCATGATTGTGGTCGGGAGCATTAGTAGTTATGGATAATTTCCCCGCTCATAAACTAGCTTCTATTAAGCCTATGATTGTCGTGTTGGCTGCTTCCATCTTGTGTGTGTCCCCCTACTCTCCTGATTTTAATCGGATTGAATTATGGTGGTCTGGGCTTAAATCTTTGTTGCGACAGTTTTTACCCACTATTACTAAAATGGTTGACACCATAATTGCTGTGGCTCTTGACTTAATGAATCCCAACCATCTCAAAAACTGGTTTACTAATTGCTGCTACTGTACCTCATAACATCCGGAAGTGCTGTATCTGCTATCTCCACAAGTGCTGTTTTTGTGGAAAATTTGGGCTGAGGCAAGTTTTGAGTTCCCTTGTTATCATTAGCCATTTTTTACGCATCCTAATTAATCATTAGTGGCCGATGACTTATGTATTGATGATTCCAGTATGGAAAACTTAGGCCACAACAATTATTGGTAGTTTCAGACAAGTTGAGTTGGTATTTTCGGTCATCAGCATTGCACTTTTCGGTAATCAACTTGATAGGGTCTTGCCTTTGCAGGTTAATCGCCCAAACCCTTGATTGCTATCAGGTTTGCTGTGGCTTGAGAAGCTCCAGTCGTGACCGGTTAAGAAAGTGGAGCGAATGTCTATGAGCCAATCTACGCAATTCAACAGAGAATGGCTGTTAAAGCCATCTTAAATTAGTGGGATTTGTCAGCAGAAAGAGCAGCCTGAACATCTTGATAAACAGAGCGTAAATGTTGGAGTAACTCTTGTTGGGACAACTCATGAATCTGAAGCTCTCTGATCAAGAACGCCAGCCTTTGTAAGGCACCATTGTGAATTTCTGCCTCAAGCAGCTCTATTAACTGTTGCTGTGTTAGCAGTTGTTGTTCCAAACAACGCATTCGTCGCCACCAACAATGTCCATGATAGACAACGCACGCAATTAATCCCGCTGTACCAAACATAATTAGGCTGGACACAAGAGTTATCTTATCCATTAGTCTTCCTCCTTCCCTGCTTCATCCAAAAAAAGGTGAAGTCTAACCAGACTTCACCTGGCTTAAATTAGGAATTTCTAAGTCAGCCTTATTAACTTTTCCGGAGTGCTTATTCTAGAACTGACTAGGTATTATTCCTAACAATTCCATCAGCGCTTAAAGCCAAAATTGATGGGGTTTAACAGTGGCCTCGGAATCAGACATGGGGTTTTTATACCGCACCGCCGATTTCAGGCTCCCAAAAATTTTTCGCTCTATGTAGCGCGAAGCTACAAATTAGCAATTGCAGCATTTAACGCCAGGAGTTGTTCATCTGTTTTATCCAGCCTGCTTTTTGTCTGGGTTGTCTGGTTGGCAAAGGACAAATAGTCTTTTAAGGCTTGTTGTTGCACGGCTTGCAGTTCTGGTGTAGGTAGAGGTTTACGCAACTCATTAGGAATAGCGTCGTTAAAGAGATGGCTCACCAGTTGAGAGTACAATCTAAGTTCAGAGTTCCTGACGTTATCTAATTCCTGCTTTCCTCTAGCTGTACTGTAGTTGTAAAGTTCTGCTTCCATACCTTTGGTTTGAATATCGATGGTGCCAGAACGCCAGAAGTTATAAGCTCCTAGTTTCGCTTTGTCTGTGCGATATCCAATCACATGATTTGGAGCATCGCCGGCGAGTAGCAAAGCGCCCAACAAATCTAAGATCAGTTCATCTGTCGTATGAAGAATGTAAGGGCGACCTGACGCATTTGGTTGGCGCAGGATTTGGGCAATATCCAAGCGTGTCTTTAAATGTGAAAATGCCCGTTGGGTACGCCATCTATTATCTCCACTAGCGAGGGTAAGTAACAAGGGAACAATATCTACGCTAGAGCAAAGTTGTGTCCGTTCTGTTCCTGGGGTGGAAACCCACTGTTTAGTTGGGTCTTTGATGTAAAGAGGAACGTTAATTGATTCTTCATAAACACCACCACTTTTACCGCGCAACCCGTGAGAACCGCCATACTCGCCGTGGTCTGAGGTAAACACGACGATCGTATTTTGGGCAAATGGGGATTTTTCTAACATATCAAGTGCTTTCCCTATTTCAGCGTCCACAAATTGTTGGAATAGTAGGTATGAATCCAACAGTTTCAGCCAGGGTTCTCCGAATTTTGGCGGTAAGTAGCCAGCCCCTAAGTTTGCTGCTCGGCGGAATGCTTCTTGCAAGCGGGGCTTTTTCGCTAACCCGATGGGGTTTTCAAAGTTGGGAATTTTATCTTTGAAGACACTTGGCGGGTTGCTTTCTGCGGGTATGTCCTTCGTTCCTTGGGGGTACCAAGAAATGTCATGGGGGTTGATTAAGCTGATGGTCGTACACCAAGGAGTATTTCTGGCTTCGTTGGAATTGAGCCACTCGGTAAACTGTTCGGTGGATTTAATTCCTTGAGGAGGCGTACCGCCTTTGACAATATAAGGGTCTACTTCTAAACCTTCTCCGGGATTACCATTGGGGGAAGGATAAGTTCCGCCACTAAATCCGTAGGGTTCTAGGGAATCTCCGGTGGATAAATGCCATTTACCAAACCACCAGGTACTGTAACCAAAGTTCTCTCGCAACAGTTTTCCCCAGGTAGGGAAGCCAGCGTTAAGGCTTGGCGCTGGCGCTTTAATGAGTACACTATTCCTACCACCCTCACCATCATTCAAATGTGTATCCATCACAAACGTTTGGTGGGAGTATAAACCTGTCACCAATGTGCCGCGAGCGGCAGTACAGGCTGTTGCTGCTGTATAGTATCTTGTGAAGTTGACTGAACTCTTCCGCAATTTTGCGATCGCGGGTAGATATTTGTCGAGAGTGGCTTGTGCTGGAAACCATTGGGGAGTGCGTAGTTGGTCTACGACAATCACAAGGATATTGGGCTTTTTATATCTCGATGTTTGTGCAATTGCCGGAGTGTCTGATTTATTCAGAAGCTGAGACCCAAGTAGCGCAGCTCCTGTCAAACCTGTTGCTGATAGAAATGTTCGTCTTTTCATCATCTTGATTTAATTTTACGAAACATAAGAATTTTGTCCGGTGAAGTCTAATCAGACTTTACCCTGGCTAGGCATTAGTAATTGCTTTGTCAGCCGTGTTAGCTTTTTAAGAGCGCGTCTTCTAGAATTGTCCAGGTCTTATTGCCAACAATGCCATCAGCACTTAAATGGAAATCGGATTGAAATTGTTTCACTCGCGTCGCGGTTGTATTGCCAAAGTTGCCATCTACAGCAATCGTCATTGTCCCTGATTTCCCTTGTCTTTTGGCTTGATTGAGCCGCGCCTGTAGATATTTCACTTCCGAAGGATTGTTGCTAGAGCTTTGGCTCAAGGTGGAGTGCTGCTTCTGGGAATAAGGGACAATGGCGTCGAGGTAACTCCAAGTTTGTGACCAAACTATGCCATCAACTTTTACGCTGCAATCGGCTTGAAATTTCTTGACGTATTCTTCAGTAATATCGCCGAAGTAGCCATCAACAGTAATAGAGCTGTGGTAGAAAAGATTGAGTTGTTCTTGCAGGTATTTAACGTCGCTATTGTTGCTACCTTTGCTTAAGGTGGTGTAAGCTTTCATCGTTTTATTTCCTGAAATCGATGTGTGTTTTCTTTGATGATTCCAGTATCGAAAAACTAGGAAGGCAAAAGCATTGGTAGTTTCAGACAAGTTGAGTTGGTATTTTCGGTCATTAGCATTGCACTTTTCGGTAATGAGCTGATAGGGCCTCGCCTTTCCAGGATTAATTGCTAGGGGCTGTAAGCGTCTCTCGCGGGCGTAAGATCGAATTGTTGCGTCAGGTATAGGTAATGTCCCATAACTCCACCCAAGAACAGCAAGTAGAGATTCTGATTGTTGATGACCATCGCCTGCTTCTCAATGGAACGATTAGTCTGGTTGGCGATCGCTTTCCTAGGGCGCAAATCCGCTCTTGCCAAACCGTCCAGGACACTCTAACCGAAGTGAGAAAGGATTTGCCTGACCTGGCGATTGTGGATTTGTCCCTTCCAGAGATATCAGGAACGGCTGCCAATGTTGAGCAGGGATTGGGGTTGCTCAAGGTCTTGATGCAGGATTATCCCCAGCTAAACCTGATGGTGCAAAGCAGTAATGTCAAGGCATTAGTTCGCATCATGCCTGAAATTGACAATCATCAGGGCGGATTTACGATCGCAGACAAAAGCGTGGCAATAGATACCTTCCTGACCCGGATGGAGTGGGCTATCCAAGGGTTAACCCATACCAAAGACCTGCAAACCGACTTGGAAGTGAAACCCGAATGGTTGGAGGTAATGCGACTCGCTTTTGAGGAGGGACTTCAGGATAAAGCTATCGCCCAAACCATGCACAAGTCCGAACGGATGATTCGCCACTATTGGTCTAAGATTCAGGATGCACTGTCAATCTACCCGGAAGAAGGTAAAAATATGCGGGCACAAACCCAAATTCGTGCCCGTAAAATTGGATTAATTGATTAAACGAGCAATGTCTACGGTTAATGAGCCATACAATATTTTAATTTTAAAGCGCCGAGTCGTGCTGGCAATGTTGAGTTTGGCGACGGTTGGCGCAACTATTGCTACATTTCTGCACCGACTGCAACCACACCCTCGTACCATTTATCTAATTACACCTCCGTTGTTGGCGATCGCCTGCCTGATTTTACTGATTCGTCTTTACAAAAAACCAGAGAGCTTGCAACAAGTGATAAATCTGGCTTTATTAGCAGGGGTACTGTTCGTAGTGGTTCCCAGTTGGTTGTATACCCTACAAGCGATCGTCTCATCGGACACAACCCTCGTAGGTAGTCTGCCCCCCGTAACACCAGCGTTGTTCGTGTTGACACTGGTGATGCTGATCGCCCTGCGTCGCCGCCAGCAATTGGTTATTGCAACTCTCATCGCTTGGATTGCGATCGCTGCCCCAATTCTCACCTATTTGCTGCTGCACCCGCAAGAACTTCGCACTTCGCGAGGATTGGATTTATTCATCTCCCTCGGTCCAACAATGGGGATACAAATTCTCCTCATTCTGTTTTATAACCGCGTCCAAGATATCGTCCAGGGCTTATATACCGAGCGTCTCCAGTACTATGCTCAAATTGTCGAGCGACAGGCGATTCGTCAGCAGGCAATGGAACAAGCCTTCACGCAAATCCACAATGGTCCTTTGCAAACCTTAGCTCTCCTCCTGCGGGATATGCAGCAAGAACAGATGCCATCTCAACAATTGTTCCAACGCTTGCATAGCCTGAATGCAGAGATCCGGGCAGTGGGGCGCAGTCTCACCGATGAAGCGGATTCAGAGCAACACTCCGCAGCCGTTTTAACCAGCCTAGAACCCCCTAATTCCGAACAAACTCTCCGTCTGGGGGAAGGCACTTGTATCGATCTCAACCGCCCCCTGCATAATTTATTGTATGAAGTTTATGCCATTACTTTGAAGCGCAATTTGCCTTATTTCCAGACCATTCAAGTCAAAGTGCGAAATTTCGCCCCCATCGAGCAAACTAACCTCACCTTGGAGAGAAAGCGGGATTTCTGTTTGTGGTTAGAGGAAGCTTTATGTAACGTGGGGAAACACGCTCTTGGAACAACTCGAATTGTCGTGACGGGAGAACATCAGCAGGGGCAATATGTTCTCAAGGTGCAAGACAATGGCCCTGGACTTAAACCCGAACAAGGACAACAGGGAACAAAGCACTCTCACATTTTGGCTCAACGATTGGGGGGACAGTTTCGACGAGAATCTTTGCCCAAGGGAGGGGTGATTTGCGAACTTTCTTGGTTAGTGAAGTCATAGCTATTGTTGAATTGGATTGGGTTTTACTTATGGCCCAAGTTAGGGCAAACTGTCCTGTTCTTAACAATGGTGCACGATGTAAGATTAAACCTTTTCTTTGGCAGGTGGAACCAAACCGGTTTTATTCAAACCCGCATCAATCTGCCTGAGCAATTTAAAATCGTCTTCGGGTAAAGAATTAACAGGCGAGTGTTTTTCCAGAAACGAGAATGCTTGGCGAAATTCACGCGGCCGGGAGTCGATCGCACTATCGAAGTGACAAGGTACAATCCTTTGAAAATCCCAACTCGCCACTTTATCCACCCAATCGAGAGTTTCCCTGGGCGCGCGGTTGAGAATCAATGTCTGCAAAATCGGCGCCACAAACAACCGCCCCCCTCCCCGCAAAGCCTCAAACGATCGCACCCAATCTGTTTTCCACTTGAACGGATACAACCCGAAATAAGCTTTCCTAGAGCGTTCTGGCGCTTGGCGCGCGCTGGCCAATACCTCCGACCACGGTGGCACTTCCAGCACGCTGGGGCTAAAATACATGGCAAATAAGGCGATTCTCTGCCACCCTTTGCGCCGATTTTCGTGGGTGTCTGCCACGGTGTCCGAGGCGCTGTCTTTGGCGTGAAACAGCAGCGGGTACGAGTCGAGTTGGACGATCGCCGGCGGATTTTCGGGAATGGAAACCACGGAATCTGTTAGCATCAGCGTGCGCGATCGCCTGTGAAATAACGCAACTTCAGCAAATTTGCCCAAACCCAGGTTGAGGGGGCCGAGAATTGCCCAGTCAAATTGATCGGCTAACGGGGTGTTGCTGCTGTCCAAGGGCAGTACAGACGTGCGTTTCGCCGGCAAACCCAGCCAACTCAGCGGCAAATTCACCGGGAAACTCCACTGCTGCGGGGCGACAAACACCTGCGCTTCGGGAAAACACCTCGCAAAGGGGCCGACAAAAACTTTGTGCTCGATGCCCGAAACCGTTGTCAGCAGGATGTACTTCACCTCGCCGTGCTCTGCTACTAACTCTTTTACCAAGCGGATGCACTCAGGAGTGGGTGCAACGGGGGCGTAGACGAGAAGGCCTTCGGGTTCTAGTTTAATTACTGTCATCCGAATCGGCACGACAACGTAAAAAATGCCTTGTAGTTGGTCAAAAGTCCAGATTGTATCCTTAACTATTTCCTTGCGGATGGTGCGCCGCTTGCTGTAGGGATAGAGGGGGACGACTGGCCAAAAGGCCCAAGAATAGTCCCTAGAATCAATCTGTGCTGATGTTGGTATGCCTTCGCCCTCTGCCACTGGTGCGACTCCTTGCCGATTTTTTTGTACGTGCGTGCGATCGAACTATTGTTAGTTATAGATTAAGTTATCGTCTTTATCAATCGGCGGTTGAAACCGCTTCAGAGTCAAACGAAGTCTGCCTCTGCGGACTAAGAGATAAAGAATGAATTTTTAGCTGACTGGTCCTGATACAATGATAAGCTCGCAAAAATTTCTCAATTTAGTAGATATGACTCAAAACTACCGCATCACTCTTTTACCAGGAGACGGCATCGGCCCTGAAATTATCGCTGTGGCGGTAGATGTCCTGAAACTTGTCGGCCAACAATTGGACATCGGCTTTGAATTTCAAGAAGCTTTAATCGGTGGTGCTGCTATTGACGCAACAGGCAATCCGCTACCCGAAGAAACACTCTTAAAATGCCGCGATTGCGATGCAGTATTGTTAGCAGCAATTGGCGGTTACAAGTGGGATAATTTGCCCCGCGAACAGCGGCCGGAAACGGGATTATTAGGACTGCGCGCCGGATTGGGATTGTTTGCAAATTTGCGTCCGGCGACTATTTTACCGCAATTGGTTGATGCTTCTAGTTTGAAACGGGAAGTTGTCGAAGGCGTGGATATTATGGTCATCCGCGAACTCACAGGCGGCATTTATTTCGGCAAACCGAAAGGTATTTTTGAGACGGAAACAGGCGAAAAACGCGGTGTTAATACGATGGCTTACACCGAGTCGGAAATTGACAGAATCGGGCGAGTCGCTTTTGAGACGGCTAGGAAGCGGGGAAAAAGGCTGTGTTCCGTTGATAAAGCGAATGTTTTGGATGTTTCGCAACTGTGGCGCGATCGTATTATTGCCCTTTCTTCAGAATACCCTGATGTCGAACTTTCTCACCTCTATGTTGACAACGCAGCAATGCAGTTAATTCGCTGGCCGAAACAGTTCGATACAATTGTCACCGGCAATTTATTCGGCGACATTCTTTCCGATGCGGCGGCGATGCTAACTGGTAGTATTGGGATGCTGCCTTCTGCTAGTTTGGGAGCAACCGGGCCGGGGGTTTTTGAACCAGTGCACGGTTCCGCACCAGACATCGCCGGACAAGATAAAGCCAATCCCATCGCCCAAGTTTTAAGCGCGGCAATGATGTTACGTTACGCCTTAAATCAACCGGAAGCTGCTAATAAAATCGAGCAAGCAGTTGTCGAAGTTTTGGATCGAGGTTATCGCACTGGTGATATCATGTCGGAAGGCATGAAACTCGTCGGCTGTCGGGAAATGGGCGATACTTTAATTGAAGTTTTGCAAGGTTGATCTATTTATTTTGTAGGTACTGTCTTGACCTGTCAAGGGGTAGCGTTCAAATAATTGAGATCCAAAGGCTTTTGGGATTTTAAAATCCCAAAGGCCAAATGCAGCAACTTCCGATATCATTGCATCAATCACCTGCATTTTCACCTTTCCACGAGCCCATAATCGCACAGCGAGTCGCTTTGAGTAACGGGTTGCAGGGCATCGCCACTACCTCCTGCAGATACAACGCCTTTTTTCGTCGGACGTTTCCGGTACAAAACAAACGAATTTTGCCTTTAACTGAAGTTCCAGAAGTGCGATCGCGCTTGAGTTAGACCAGCATAGGCTGCTAATTGACGCAGCAGCAAGTTGCGGATGAATTGGACGTGAGTCTAACCACTGTGAAAAATTGGGAAGCGGGTAGACATATTCCAAAGCTGTATCTAGAACAAACGTAAGGATTCAGGTCTAAACCAGGGGTATTAAAGATGGGGTCTGCACAGCAGGATTAACCCTCGCTTTGATAGCTTGCTCAAAAAACTCGGCGGACAGAACGTCTTTGACGACGGCAAGTTTATATAACTGTCAATAAATTGGCAGTATCTTGGAACCGTGACATTGAACGGGAACCGCCACTAACTTTTCTTTTTGTAACTGCTAAACGTAACGTTCGTTCGGCTAAATTATTATCTGGTGGAATCTCTGGGTGATTGAGAAAATACCACCATTGATCGGCTTTATGGAGCAAGGAACGTAACAGTTTACTTCCTTGGACTCCGGCTCGCTCAAACCAAGTTAAGAGTGCAGATTCAATTTTTAATTTAAACTCTGATGCTCAACTCCAGAACTCGTCAATCAAGAGAGTTTTTTGGTATAAAGCATAGTTCTGAAAGCCTTCATCGATCAAATCGATAAATTTGACGCCAATCTCCTGATTATTTAAACCTGGTAACTTGCTCAGCTTTTTGAAATGAGGGCGTAAATGCGCTAGACATTTCTGTTGTGCTGTGACTGAATAATCATTATAAAGGCTATAGTCATCCGAACTGAGGACACCTGTATAGCTTGCACCCATAATTACTTCTAATTCGGAGCAAGAACGAGTATCACCAGCATGAAATAAAGCGAAGTCGGTATTGGCAAAAATCCATAACCATTCTTTTACCCTTTTGACTGCCCAAGGTGTTTCATCCGCATGGATATTGGGCTAGGTTTGTTTGACCCACTTTTTGAGCCGGTCAATACTTTGAGTTACTGCGCTATCTATTCTTTCATTCGTGGCTACTAAAGTTCCCACTCCTATTTCTATTTTTCCCAGCTCCCACAACAATACTCCGGACAGTTTTTAAATAGGGATGCTTACGCAATAAAGCACAGAAGCGAAAAAACTGAGTGCTATCTGA
>NZ_JAUBQN010000042.1:0-55516 GCF_036701295.1 Microcoleus harperi Pol14_C6
ATTCTTTTTTCTAGGTTCAGTTTTTTGCCTTGAGTTCGCGGTTGTTTGAACCGCCTCTCTTCTGGCGCTTTATTAATGTATCAACTCTCCCCAGAGTTGTCAAGCGTTTTGCGAAAATATTTTTGACTTTGTTTTGAACCTATACCCACCAAGGGTTTCGGCTCTTACACCACGATCCGACATCCTCTGGCTGACTCCTCTTTTAACTATGGGGTCTTTTTTTTGAGCAAAATACGGCTTTTGCCCTGACAATCTCCCGCGCCTAGGTAGAAGCACTCCGTGGTTCAACATGATGATGGGGCTTACTTGGAGTATAGGTAAGGCAAGGTTAGAGTGTAAGGTGTGAGGCTGCATCATGGGGTTAGGATGACAGAAGCAGGCTGGTGCATGAGTAATATATATGTAAGTCGTGTCTGCATTTCTTGGACTTTACTGAGGGACGTTTGGGTCTCAGATTGAGCCGATCGCTCTTAACAATTCCTCTGATTCCAAATCCAGAAGTTGACACGACACGGTACTTTAACCGTGAGCAAACTCCCAGGAATCGATCGCCGGCAAATAAACTCTCCTGAATTACACCCCGAAACTCCTTCAGTTACCGCAGTTATCAGCCTTTGATGAGCGAGCGCGAGTTGGTTTCCTCAACATCTACATCTAAAAAGTGCAAGTGACTCTCTTCCTCAGTATTGACAGCAATCACCAAACCTCTATTCCCCCAAGGAGCTATCGCCCGGGGTGAGGCGGGGCTGCTAAAATTCCCTACTTGAATCCCTTGACTGTTTAACACTTCTATCTGCCCCCCAACATCTGCCAACACCCATCCCCAATTAGCCACACAAGCAGACACGGGCAAACTTTCAAGGGGAATTCGCGCCACCTTGAGCGGCCACAATTTCATCAACAGCACCGCCGCTTTACCACCTTGGGGAATTCCCAGCAAAGTATAAGGCTCAGGTGTCAACAGTATCTGTCCGACGCTGGCAGACAACCGCACAGAACCCACCGGCGTGCCGCGGCGAGTGTAAACTCTAAAAATAGTTTGGGGATTTTTTGGTTCGTTGTCCGGCCAAACTGCTAAGACGTGTCGCCGATCCAAAAAAATTAATTCTGGCAAATAATGTTCCGGTAACGGCACAGTAGCGATCAGCTTCAAGGCTTTTTCCCGATCGCCCGCACTGCTGTTTCGAGCTAAAGAATAAAAACGCAGTTCGCCCGGAACCGCTACTGTCAACCAGTGACCGTGAGGGTCAACAGCAGCTTTTAAAGCATCTGGACCTTGCCTCAAACCCATATCAAGCAGGCACTGAGGCTCCCAAGAGTCTTCATTGAGCCAGTAAAGTTTTTGCGGAGTGAGAACGCAGCAGCCGTGGGAAACAGGTAAAATGCCGCGCACGATTTCCGGCATTAATGAAATAGAAGTAGACATTTCTCCTGTAACTAGCTGTTTTCCCGGCTGAGACCAAACCTTTACCTCTGTGCCTACAGCAGAATAGAGATACGTTTCAGTGGCAATTAAAGCGGTCAACGGTGCTGGAAGTATCAGTGGCTTGGGCTGGGAAAGCGAATAGCGCACAGTCCCAAGTAAATTAATCGCCGACAGTGATGCTTTTTCCTCTTCAACTTCTAGCAAAGACTCAGTTTCAGACTTCAGACTTTTATCACCACTCGTTGTGGGGCTTTCCCAGGGAATAATGCAGTCGCCCAATTGCCTGACAGCGGGGTCGTACATGATCAGTCGCAGAGCTTGAGCCATTTGGGAAGCACTGGCAAAACGGCGGGCTGGCAGCTTTTCTAAAGATTTTTTGACTATTGCTTGCAAAGGTTCGGGGATGGCGTCGGGAAATTGCAAGCGCTGATTCAGGTGCGCCCACCTCAAGTCTCCGGGGGTTCCCCCGAAAGGACGGTAGCCCATTAGCAATTCAAACAGCAGAATTCCTACTGCATATATATCTGACATCGGGGAAAAAAGACCGTAAAACCGCTCAGGGGCCATGTAAGCGGGGGAACCTACGGTAGCGTCGGGAGAAATTTCTTGGTGGAGGCGAGTGGTACCAATTTCTGGCAGCCGACGCGCGATGCCAAAGTCAGAAAGCCGAGGCGACCAACCTTTTGCTCCTAAAGTTAGGAGGATATTTTCGGGTTTGATGTCGCAGTGAACTACGCCTCGGCGGTGGGCGTAGTCTAAGCCTGCTAAAACTTCCATAACTAGCTGTAAACCTTCGAGCAGACGCAAGGGGCGGTCTTGTTTGAGCAGGTTGCGGAGGGTTCCTCCCTCGCAGTAATCCATAACCAAGTACCTGCCTGTAGCTGTGTGTTCTAGAGCTCGGCAGGTAACAATATTGGGGTGCTGCAAGGTGATCAGAAACCACAATTCTCGTAAGAATTCGCTAGTTGGGGCTTTCTGATGACTAAGTTCTTTGAGAGCAACCAGTTGGCTGGTGAGGCGGGAGTCCTGGGCGGGAGCTTCTCGAACGCTGGCACAAAAGACTCGACCAAATTGTCCTTGTCCGACTAGCCCTAAAATGCGGTACTTAGAATGTTGCATCGGTCTAATTATAGAAAAAGCTTGAGCTAGTATTAAAATATGTAAATAATTCTGACAAAAATTCAAATTTTTGAATCGCTCGCCAGGTACACCCTATGTTATCTCAGGTTCATTCTCAGCCTCCTTGAGAGCGATCGCACACTCGCTACTAAAATCCTTGAGCTTCGGAATCACTATCAATCTTGCCGAATGCCGGTACCCGATCTGGAACTACCTGTGGCTGCTATTTTAGTCGATCGCGACTATTACAGTTTTTTCAATGCCATCCAGAAAGTATCTAAGGTTTTAGCTTTTCAAGGCTAAGCTGGGGAATCGGGGCGAGGAAACAGCAATGACCAAAACAGAAGTGCGGTTATGCCATAGGGGTTAGAGAGCCAGAAGCCGATGCTGTCGTCAAGGCATCTTAACCTTTTTAAGTGCTCGCCAATTTTTTTTGCGATTTGAATAAGTTGATCGTAACTTGCTAAATACTGAACTTGACAGGAGCAAACATCAATATGGTTAAAATTATTAAACTAGATCCAATTGCGGAGGAAATAGCAGTCGAAACGCGATCAAATATACTGTCTGCCTTACTTTCCAAAGACTTAGACGTTCTCAAGGAATGCGGGGGGCGGGGAATGTGCGCTACCTGCCATGTTTACATTAAAGAAGGCATGGAAGGCTTGTCGGACATGAACCGCCGCGAGAGAAGAACGTTGGAAGTCATTACTACGGCTAAAGCCAATTCGCGACTTGCTTGTCAGGCTCAAATTATGGGCGAGGGTGTGGTTGTACAGTTGCCTGCGGGGATGTATATTAATGCTATTGAAAATGTCGAAGCTCTGATCGGCCGCCGGGCCCAGCAAGATTTATTACACCCAATTACGGGTCAAGTAGTTGTAGAATCAGGTAAGTTAATTACTCGTTCTATCGTTACACAGCTTAATGAAACCCGCTTTCAAGTAGGACAGTATTTAGTTCGGACTAAAGAAGCTTAAAACTGATATGTTTGTATTTTAGTAGTAGAGAAAAATCTATGTTGAGCCAACTTGCGCGTTTGAGCATGGAAGCAGACGGACGCTACGCCAGTGCAGAAGAACTCCAATTTTTGAAAGACTACTTTCAGTCTTTGAATCACCGGATGAGTGCTTATAAAAAAATTCAAGCCTCTGAAACAGAAATTATGCGGCAAGTGGAAGCACAAATGCTGTCTCTAGACCCTAGTTTATTTCGGCGGGGGGCTAACGATGTCACTGAAAAGTGCCGTGGAGATATTGTGCGGGTGTTGAGGCATTCGGCGGCAGCACTATTGATTAATGATACGGAACGATTGCGCGATCGGCTACTACTGTGGTTGCAAACTATTTTAGGCGCTGTTCAAGTTAGAAATAGTGCAACCGTGACCTACGATGTGATGAAAAAGGTGCTTAAACAATATCTCACAGTGGAAGAAAGGAATCTATTTTTTCCGATTCTGGACATCAACCGCACTTTACTAGGCAAATAATCAAGGGGGTTGACAAGTTAACGCCGATAAACTGTACCGTTAGGAAGAGTGGCTCCAATCAACTTCGCTCCCGTCAAATCCGCCTCAGTGAGAATGGCTCCCCGGAGGTTGGCTCCTGTCAAGTCAGCTTTCTGCAAGTTGGCTTTACTCAGGTTAGCTTTGCTCAAGTTAATTTCATGCAGACAAGAATTAGACAGGTCGGCATTGATCAGGTAGGCTAGACTCAAGTTGGCTTTGCTGAGGTTGGCCCCGCTCAAGTTAGCTTCCATCAGATAAGCACCGCTTAAGTTGGCTTCGTTCAACAATGCCTCTGCCATATTAATTCCAGTTAAAAGTTTGCGGCTCAAGTCTACACCGCTGAGGTCGGCCCCGCTGAGGTTAATACCGCTTAAGTGGCTGCCATTCAAAGTAATGTTTCTCAGGTAGGTTTTGCTGAGGTCTGCTTTGCACAAATTGGCTCTATCCAAGCAAGCTTCGCTAAGGTCTGATCCAATCAAGCACGCGCCGTTTAAATAGGCTTGAGTGAGGTTAGCTCGCCTGAGATTAGCTTTTAAAAGGTTGGCTTTGCTGAGGTTAGCACGGGTTAAGTTGGCTCCGGCTAGGTTGGCTTTGGATAATTCGGCTCCCGTGAGCTGTGCTTCGGTCAAGTCTGCCTCTTTCAGACTCGCTAGACTTAAGTAAGCATCTTTGAAGTTTGCCCCGTTGAGATTGGCTTTAATCAAATATGCTTTATTAAGATTGGCCTCGGTGAGAACGGCTTTGGTCAGATTAGCGGCGCTCATATCTGCACCTATGAGATTAGCATTGGGAAGATTTGCTCCGGTCAGGTTTGCCCAATTCAGATGAGAGCCGGCTAGGTTGGCGCCGGTGAAATTGGCTCCGATGAGATTGGCGCCGCTGAGACTGGCTGCCATGAGGTTGGCGCCGGTAAGATTGGCTCCGCTGAGGTCAGCTTTGCTGAGATTGGCTCGGCTCAGATGGGCTTTGGTGAGGTCGGCCCCGCTGAGGTTCGCACCGATTAAGTAGGGTCGTTGCTGGTGTTGGTTGAGGTTGGCCAAAATTAGAGTTGGGGCATCGCTGGAACGGTATAAATCGATCGGACTCAACACAATGCCGCGCAGATTTGCCAGTCTAAAATCTCTTTCGCCGGCTGCATATCGAGTTAGAAGTTCATTGGCGTCCATTAAGTTCTAGCAAAATGTTTGAGGTTTTGATGGCTTTTAAATTTTATGAGTTTCTAGAGTAAGTTATGAAGTTTCTAGCTGCTAGTTCTCATCAGGTTTTATTTGAATTGCTAAAACCTTATTTTTAAACTCACGAGCTTTTTTATAATTTAACTCACAGTTTTGATGATACGGTCGATAATATGGCTGCCCAAAAATCGATTTGACAGCTATTAACCACAAAGTAATAGCTGTCAAATAAGTCAGTTTTTTTGAAAAAGTTGACTGAGAATAGCTTCATGGTCTTTTCCTTCTTCGACCATAGAATCTGCTGGTTGGAGGCGATCGCGCAGCCCTAAAATAAAGCGGTTGCAGTCCGCACCCAATGATTCGCAGGAGGTTTGCAGGCAGTGGAGTTCTCGACCTGTGAGCTGACTAAAGAACGAACTTAAAATACCTGCTTCTAGAAAACAGGCTGGTCGCTTAGACTTGGGGGCTGTTTTAGCAAAAAGAGAGTTAGCAATTTTTACTATTAAAAATCCCTGTTCGGAATAGCTGGGGTCAAGCTCAAATGTTCCCCATCCATGAGTTTTCCAACACTGCTGCAAGGACTGAAGAAATTCTACCATTTCCATTTCAGAAACTGGCTGACCGTAGTATTCGCTGACTTCTTCGCAAAAACGCACGTAGAAGTTTTTACCCCACCAGCGACCGCAGTTGAAAAGCACAAGGCGGGAGGCTTGACCTGTTTCTTGTTCTAAGCCAATATAAATAGCTTGAATCAGTGTTTCTGGGAGTGCTAAAAGCCGATCGCCCCGGCGGTTTTCGAGGAGACCGAGTTCAAGGTCGCCTCGGACGTAGGCATCGCTAGCAAAGTAGTTTCCAGGGAGTCGGGGCTGTTTGAGTAAGTCGGCAATATTAATCATCGGAAATTGGGAATTGGGAATCGGGGATTGGAAATTAGAAATTGGAAATTGGGAAGAAAGCAGATTATTTATTATCTTGGTCAATAATAATTGACTGTGCTTGGTCGAAAAATGGTTGCAATATAGCCCGGGCTTGCTCGGAAAGCAATTCTTTTAAACGAGTTTGCAGCAGATTGCTAACAGTTGCTTCGATTTTTTGAGTTTGGTGGGCTTCAACTATACCGGAAAGCCAATCTACAAGGCGCTGTTCGAGAAATTTTTGATCGTTCAGCAGCATAGCCATAGCGCAGTACCGCAAGACTAAAACCCAGTGTTTGAGCGATCGTTCTAAGGTTTCTTGTTTTTCGTCGGGGAACGTTTCTTGTAGTTTGTTGGCTACTGGTTGGAAGATGCTTGCTTCCTTCTCTCGCAAAAATTCGTAAATTTTTAAGCGCTGGACAAGGGTTACAGCTTGACGCTTAAAAGCTATGAGTTCTTCGCCTTTTAAAAAGCGGTTTTCTGCCTGATCCAGCAGCGCCTCAATCTCAGGGTGCATGATTTTAATTAAGTGGTAATCGGTAATTGATAAAAGGAAGGAAGTTTGGCAACGAGCAATGTACGGGATTTAACGGATTTAACTAATGGATTTTGAGGGATGAGAAAACAGGGGTGAGGGAAGATGGATGAGGGATTGCCCTATTTTTTATTTTCTATTCCCTACACAGATTAAAACAGATCGAATAGGTCATCAATGGTGACTTCTGCTTGTTCAGAAATAGAAATTACTGGCAAGGGTGGCGGTAGGGGTAGGGCACCTACTTCCGGAATTCCTTCCCAAGAAATAGCTTGAAAAAAGTCTGCTACTGGCTGGGTTAAACTCAGAAGTTGACCGGGGGTCGAGCCATTTGGGGTTTCTAAAGATTTTCCCAGCCAATTATAGTGACCAAAGAATTCTTGGACAGATTGGTCCAACCATGAAGTTTGACTTTTCATCTTTACTTCCTGCCTGGATAAATCCACCATCGCACTTTCGATCGCGAAATTGGTGGGAGGAAAGGCAGGGCAGGGGATGTGCCTTTCCAGGTTGTTTACCGCAATATTTCACCGTGTTGCAGTCGATTTTGAATATCGCGGGCGTTGGCACCTTCGTTGAGCCAGAATGCTGCTGCATCAATTTTATCTGGGTTGCCAAGCAGGAACTTGCAATAGGTTTCTCCCATTGAGTAACATTGGAGTTCTATGCAGCTCAGAGGCTTTTTGACTAAAGAGCCAAAGAAACCGGCGAACAAACCGGCGTATAGGTGACAAACTGGTTTGCCTACGTCTCCCAATGTGCGAGCAACTGCTGAGTCAAAGAGGTTGATGAAGATGCAGCCGTGTTTGCGATCGCTCATGTCCACTTCCCAGCGACCCCAACCTTGAGCCGTGAAAGGCCACCACCAAGTTTCTAGCAGAAACATGAGATTTGACTGGCGAATGTTCTGGCTGTATTCGGCACTAAACCATTTTTGAAAAAATTCGGAATCTTGAAGTCCCCACTGGCAACCAATAGTATACATGATGACAGAGGACGCGGGGCCGACTTCTTCTTCGAGCCCCTCCACCAAACCGATAATGAAGTCTTCGCTGGTAAAAATGTTGCGCGACTCATTCCAGTCGTCAATTGTACCCATCTGGCGATCGAAGGCAAAAAAATCCTGAAACCTATAGTGGCTGTGAGTTTTAGGATGCTTTTGCTTCAGTAGCGATTCGTTGTGGGGGGAGATTTCTTTTTTGGCGGTAGAGACCATTGGCGGGTTATTCCTTTTTGGTGTAGTTTGGTGAAAATTAGAGTCAAATAGACTGGCCTGTGTATCCAATTTAACTTTATTTTTCTAAAGGCAGGCACAGGGTATAATTTTTTACTAATATATAAAAATTAAAAATTCTAAGATCTAAATTTGGGGGCTTGTTGGGAGTTCTGCCTTCGGACAACTGGTCTCTGAGTGCTGGCGAAAGTGGGTATAACCTTAAACGGCTATGTGTTATCTTTTGTGCAAGCTGTCCACTATATATATAGGGCATATGGGGATGAAAAATCACGCTTGTATTGCAATAGGCATCAATCAATATCAGTTACTCCAGCCTTTGAGTTATGCCCAAGAGGATGCAGAGGCGCTGTACGGTTTTTTGACTGAGGAGGCGGGTTTTGCGCCGGATGGATGTCTGCTGATGACCGATAGCTCGCCGTCGCTGTGGGGTCAATCTACATATCCAAATCGGGAAAATATTCTGAGATTGACCAAAAGCCTCTGCGCGGAACATGTGCAACAGGGAGATTTACTCTGGTGTTTTTTTAGCGGCTACGGTGTCAGCTATGAAGGTAAGGATTATTTGATGCCAGTTGACGGCAATCCGGCTGACATTAAGGGTACGGGGATTCCGGTAGAGTTGCTGTTGAATACTCTGAAAAACGCTCCTACGGAAACGGTATTGGTGCTGGTTGATATGAACCGCAGCCAGATTGTGAAAGCGGGGGAAACGATCGGCTCTCAAACGGTTGAGCTGGCGCGGGAACTGGAAATCCCAACGGTGCTTTCTTGCCGCCCGAATCAAGTTTCGCGGGAAACTTCGGCTTTGCGTCAGGGGTTTTTTACGACGGCGCTTTTGGAGGGGCTACGTTCGGGACAGTGCATGACCATTAAGGGTTTAGACCGTTTTTTGAGCGATCGACTGCCGGAGCTGTGTGACCACCATTTGCGTCCGAAACAAGAACCTTTGATGGTAGTGAATCCTCCAGGAAAGGCTAATTTGGTGATTTTGCCGGATGCTTCAGGGGTACCAACTGCTGCGTTGGCCGGACGCAACGGCAATATGACGGTTGGTACGGCTGATGGGTTCGATCGCCCGCAAATGGCGACGGCTACGGCTAGAATGGATCTGCCTCCGGCAGTTCGCAACGCTCAGGATTCGTCGGTTGAGATGCCGCCTGTGTCGCAACCAAATGCTGTGGCCGCTGCCGATCGGGGGGGCGATCGACCGAACTTGCAACAGCCGGAGGATGAGCATAACGGGGGATCGGATAAGTCATTTTTGCAGCAGCTAGTTTTGTGGAGTTCAGCTACGGCTTTGGTGCTGCTGTTAGGGGTTTTTGTCACGAACAAATCAATTTTTATTGGCCAGCAAGAAGGAGATCCTCGATTGCCTGCTAAAAATGCCCAAAACTCTGGATCTCAAAAATTTACTGGTACTGGGGGGTCGCAGAACCAACCGCGGACGGTGCAAGCAGCGACTGGAACCAAGCAGCCACCATCGAGCCAGCAGGTGTGGGCTGAGGCGAAAACTTTCCTCAAGGATGGTTCGGCTTCTAGTTTTAATAAAGCAGTGGTTAAGGCTCGAACGATTCCGCCTAGCGATCCGCTCTACCCCCAGGCTCAGCAGGATATTGAGCGCTGGAGTTTGACAATTTTGGATATAGCTAACGGGCGGGCTGCTCGGGGCGATTTCCAGGGGGCGATCGGCGCGGCTAAATTGATGCCGGATGTCAATCAGCCTGTTTACAATCAGTCGAAACAGGCGATCGCTCAGTGGGAGGAGCTATCCAAAGACCAGGATGTAAATATTGCTTTGCTAGCGGCTGCTAAGGGTCAAATTAAGCGGGGGGTTGCATCTTCTTACAGTAAAGGCATCCAGCAAGCTAATAAAATTGAACCCGGTCAGCCGAAGTATGAAGAAGCTCAACAGTTAATTGGAGCCTGGAGCGAAAGTATTCTCAAAATTGCTCAGTTGCGCGGCTCCCAAGGAAAGCTGAAAGAGGCAGTTGAAGCTGCTTCGCTGGTGCCGTCAGGTACTAAGAGTTATCAGCAGGCTCAGAAGGATATCGCCAATTGGAAAACTAAGCTTCAACGCCAGAAAAAAGGTTGATTTAGTTGATAATTTCTCGGTTTCCCACCGGGAAATTATCTTAGCGACTGGCCAACATGGATCTTTGGCTTGATGGATATCTCTTGATACTGCAAAAACAGATCTACACATCGATAATTTAAAACCAATAATTTTATTCACCATTTCCCCTCCCCAGCTTCTGGGCGAGGGGATTTTATATGCCGCCTGGTCGGTTTGTTTTTGTAGAGTGAAAGAGAGCGTATGAGCTGGTTAATTTGGGCTGCATAATAGTGGGATAATGTTGATTTTTTTGTGGAAGGGCCCATGAGACCGAAGGCGTGTATTTTCAAAGCAGGCGGGACGCCTAACCCTACTCACCACAATAACCCTCAAATTGTGCAACGCCGATCAATTAATATCTTTAATTAACGTCCATAGTTTCCTAAACCTGCGACTTCATCGTCAAAATTGAGTTTTTCAACCATAAAAATAGCTGTAAATATATAGTTTAATTATAAATTTTTCCTAAAATAGTTAATGGTAATAGCAAATTTAAACATTTGATTTTGGTATTTTCTTACGTAGGCTTATTAGCTTTATCTATAATTAATTTCAACTTAATTGACAGCAAATAGGGCTACATATAATTGCTATATAATGCAAATGGTTAAGGCAAAATAGACTAAAATAATCGGGTAGGCAGAGTTAATTTGTTTATCCCTCTTTGTGGGCTATTAGGATCACTCGACGGAGGGAAAACTGTTTAAAATTGTGCTGTTTTTAAATTATTAGCAGTGACAGATATGTTCTGAATTATACAAAATGGGCTGTTACGGGCAATTATCGGGGAGAAGCGATCGCCCCCACTGGATTCAAGAAAAAGATTCACTGCCACACAGCACAAAATAGCTGGATTCGCAAGCTGCGAGTCTTCGTTGGCCCGGAGATCACAAAGCTGCCTTAATTAACACAAATAAGGGCTTTGCAAGAAAAATAAACAAATATTCCTTGAGAAAAAGAATAAGAACTTACTCGCTTATTGTAGCCCCGGTAACAACACGTATGCCTGAAGTTATAGTCCATAGCCAAGTCTACGGGACGATCTAAATCAATAGAGTGATTTGGCAGTGTCCGGGTGTTAAGAGGGGCGATCGAAGAGGAATGTTCCTTGAGCGATCGCTTCCCAATCGGTGAGTCTAAAACCTAGGAAGGGAAGGAGTTGGAGGCAATGCTGAACTTTTTGAGTTCAGGAGAGTAGCGTTAGCACTAAACTCTGCCGTATTGTGGAAATTGAGCCAAATTTGTAACAGTTCTTAACTATAAATAATTCTGTCAAAACTGCTAGCATAGTGACACTTTTGCTAGCAAAAACAGATAAAGTAAATAAAGTTGGCTAACTCTAGACGCCCCGATCCCCATCCTGGGGATGTTGAATCAATTTGATTCATACCAAGTGGTTTTAGAGTTACAATCGGAACCAAAGCATCGCTATTTAACTGAGTTCTTTACTTACTTTTACTTTCAGCTATGAACGTGGATTTTATCAAAGCCCAAGTCAGGTTGCTACAGGGTGCAAGTTCATCGGAGCGAGAAACCCTTATTAAAAACATCGGCGTCTGTGCTGGCGTGATCCGCCCCGGAGAGTACGTGACGCCACAACGGAAGCACGCTATCACTCTCTGGCTGCAAACAAATGCGGTTCGCCTCCGGCTTCCCCAACTTCCTCTGGACTTATCCGGCCAAAAGCCTTAACAGGGAAGTAATCAAGAGCTAGCGACAGAATCAAAGAAATTAGTCAATCTTACCTAAAAGTGCATTTTTATTGAGCTGTACAGGATCAATGAAACACGATTAAGATTGAAAAAATGTTTGTAGGGAAAGTTGGGCTCAAAAACACGCCTGTGGACAAGAAGCGGCTGACCGCCTTGGTAGAAGCAGGAAGTGAGCGTCAAACCTGCTCTCACAGTAGATTTGACTAAGTTTCACAGAACGGATTATTGTGCACAACTATAACCTGGGTTATTTGCTTTTAGATTTGAGATTCACAATTTAGCTAGTATTGGATAAATAGGCTATTTGTGGATCGCCTGAAAAATTATCCTATTCAATAGGTATAACTAATTACAGGGGCAGTCATTGAACTGCCCTTACTTTTGAACCCAGAGGGGGAAACGCTGCAAGTTACAATAAACGCATCTACTTGCAGATAGAGTTTAGGTGAACTCTCCTGTAAGCTGCAGCGGCTCTATATTATCTGTTATGTTCGAGAGAAGCGGAGAGGGGGAGAGGATTTGACGAGCTTTGATAGGGAATTAATATCATCAAACAGAACCAGTTATTACAATTCACTTGCTTTCTAATATATTTATTCCACAAAAATACTGTGAGCAAAAAACAAAAATTTCCTTATTTGGTAGGTTCCCGATGGACTTCACACCAAAAAACTTGGGGGTGGCGACACTTTCAAGTGGTCAACCGAAAAAACGAAGGTAAATGGGTATTTGCAGAAATGGTGGCGGCTTGCGATCCAAATGTGCGTTTTTGGCTGAACGCCGCACAGCTTAAAGACCGATCGCTCTGGCAAGCTGGATGGCAGTCTACCCAAGAATTAGAGGAATTAGAAGGTGCAGACTAAAAGACAGGGCTGTGGGGTAAAGTGATCGGAACTTCCGTCGCCTGCTCGCTATCGTTCCGATCCAAACCAATACGGAGTGAGACTTTCCCGGTTTGGGAAAATCTTTTACATAACTACAAGTCCTGGAAACCTTTATTGAGAAGCGCTTTTGCTGAAGTAAGTTGGTGGGAAAAATCATTAGTATGTAACAAAACATTAAGCACAGCGATCCGAACTCAATCTAATTCATTTTGTACCGTAAGCTGTTGTGCATTTAATTTGTATGTCGAGAGCGGGCAGGATGCCCACCCCACAAGAGGAAAAATTTATTTTACTATGCAATTTAACTGCGGATTAGCTTAGTGTAGTTTTTTTCTCTAAGCTGTTGCGCATTTAAATTGTATCTTCAGGGCGGGCGGGACACCCCACAAGACGTTTATTTTTTTGATAAATATTTTAAGTGCCACAACAGCTTAGAGGGATAAGTTAAATTGACTAACGTCTATCGTCTCATATTTCCAGCGGCACAGGGCGCAACCTTCCCGCTACTTCTACACTCGGCCAATTCGGATCAAAAGTCAAATTTTCTAACGTTCCATCGTTGTGAATTAAAAACGTATCCTCAATTTTTGCTCCAGACAAACTCGGATTCCAAGCCACAGCCATATTTTCTGCCAAAATATCTGAAGTAGCCGGATTCGCCACAATTTCTCGCGCCAAATATCCGGTAGTTCCGCCTTGATGGTGTTCCGCAATTGCTTGAGGATATCCGTGCTCTTCGTAAGCAGTTTTAAGCGTATCATAAACCGCATTCAGCGTTACTCCAGGCCGACACAAATTTAGCGCCGCTGCTTCAATTTCCCTGACTTGTCGGTGCAACTCGGAATGCTTTTCCCCAAGAAAATCAAAACAGACAAATCTGGTTAAATTTGCATACAAACCCCATCCCCTCGCGCAAAATACTAACATTGCTTGTCGTCCAATTTGTTCGGCAGTAGCTGTGGCGTGGCGGTACAGTGGTAAACGCCTTTCTCCAGCGACTAATGTCAAGGCTGGATGCAAACCTCTCGCCCACAAAGCCTCTGCACCGGCTCCCGCTAGCTGATATTCTGTCCATGTTGGTTTGGCTGCGGAAAGTACCTCTGTCATAGCTTCGCTGGCTAAACGCCCGACTCGCCGGTATCGTTCTAATTCACTGGACATCATTGTCTGTTTGCGAGACTGTAAAGATGCGATTATTGGCGTTTCTTTAGGATAAATTGGCCGATCGCTCATGACGTTACCGCCACCAGTAATTTCTTTAACAAAACCTTCGCGCTGTGCAACATCAGCCCAAGGATAGATGTACATTAGAAAGTTGGCTGGCAATTCCTCGTCTTGCAAGCGTTGAGCTTCGATTTCATCGGTGAGAACCCAAGCGTTCTCGGCAGTAATTAATATTTCTGCAACTCCGGTTTCTGCAGTTAGCAATACTGTATGGGAACCGCCGGCTGTGACCCAAGCAAACCAGTCAGTGCCTCGCAAGCGAAGGGCGATCGCTTTTGTTTCGGTTAAGGCTTTGCGGATGAATTCGAGTTTTAGATCGACTTCTTGATTTAATGAGTTTATCATTAGCTTTCTTGCATATAAATTGTATTTTTTGGGCGGGCGGGACGCCCACCCACAATAATTGCATCAAACTTTACTTGAAAATTTAAATGGGTTTCAGCTTATATTGACAGATACCGCTTGCAGTTCTTTAGCTTTTTCTTCGGGTAAAGCGTCATTTGCAAACATTCCGGCGGCGAGTTCGGTTCCTGCGAGGTATTTTAGCCGATCGCTCGATCGATAGGGCGGATAAAATTGGGCGTGCAAATGCGCTTCTGGATGCGGTTTCCCATCTGTGGGCCCTTGAAACCAAGCCATCAAATAAGGGAATGGGCGATGCCACAAACCGTCATATTTGAGGGTGACTGTTTTTAATGCTTTAGCGAGTGATTGACGCTGTTTTTCCGTCAAATCGATAAATGTAGCAGCGGGGGCGATCGGGGCAATCCACACTTCGTAAGGGTAGCGGGCACAAGCGGGAACAAAGGCGATCGCCTCTTCGTCTAAATAAATAATTCGCTGTTTGTCGGCAATCTCTTTTTGAATCAAATCTTGCAGCAAACCGCTACTGTTTTTTTGATAGTAAACCGATTGACATTCTAACATCCTTGCCGGCACCGGAGGCACGAACGGATAAGCGTAAATTTGACCGTGGGGATGGTGCAAAGTTACTCCGACTTCGACGCCACGATTTTCAAAGGGCAAGACGTATTCAATTTCGGGATTGCTGCCAATAACTGAAGTGCGATCGGCCCATACTTCTAACAGCAATTCCAAGTGAGATAACTCCAAAGCGCCCAAGGAAGCCAGCGGATCTTGAGTGAAAACAACGACTTCGCAAATGCCCTTGGCGGGCAAAGTTTCGACAATATTTGCAGGTGCATTTTTTGCTTGCAAAGTCATCGAGGGAAAGCGGTTGTCAAACACTGCTACATCGTAATCTCCCGGCGGCAATTCTGTCGGAAACTTAGGGTTAATTGTAGCTGCCAGCGGGTTGTATTCCGGCGGCGGCATGAAAGTTCTTCCCTGACGGTGGCTGGCGTATGCTACCCATTCCCCCCGCAAAGGATGCCAGCGAAAGTGGGGGTTTGCCTCTACGGGTTCATTGCTGGGACTTACGGCCGCGATACCTTCTGGGATTGGATAGCGGCTGTACAGTGTGAGTGGGCGGCCATCTGGTTTTAGCAATTTTTGGGCGTACATTTTTTGTAGGGGCGGGCGATCGCGTTTAATATATGTTAGGAGTATAACTTCGTGCTTTGAGAATCCGCCCCTACCTAAAGTCGCAAATTATGTTAACAAGTCTAGTTTGCAGTACCAATGTCAGCCTACCGTCTGCTATTGTGGAACGGGCCCCAGAGCCAGGATCTGGATTCAATTTAAATGCGTACCAGCTTACGATCGCAATTCCCAACTACCCAGTATATTTATCGCTCGACCATTCGATCGAGCTTTTCCTTAACCAACAAGTCTAACAACGATCGCAACACAAACAAGCCGCCGAATCCCGAAACCGCAAAAGCTGCGATCGCCGCCGTTTGATATCCGCCCACTAGCAGCACTGCACCCGACAAAAACACAAAACCAGTCAAACAAGCGAAAATTAGAGTTTTCAAGGCTAAATTAATGCGTTTCAAGGCTCTTTCGCTCTCGATATTTCGCACTCTAATTTGCAGTTCCCCCTCTTCAATTCGCTGCTCCAAACGCTTGAGAAAAACTTGCGATTTGCTCGGCTGCCGTAACTTATACGTAATAAAACTTCGCGCTTGCCTTGCCAATTCTCCGATCGCATTTCCCCGCCCCTTGCTCACCGCAATACTCCTGACAAAAGGCTGAGCGGATGCTATGAAATTGTAGTTAGGGTCGAGAGTTCTAGCTATGCCGTCGAGAGTCGTTACCGACTTGACAATAAACATCATTTCTGCAGGCAAGCGAAACGGTTGCTGCTCGAACATGATGTAAAGTTCGTTCTTAATTTCATTAAAAGCTTGAAGGTCGATCGGCTTATCAATAAACTTATCCAACAGAAAAGCAATCAGCCGACGTACCGGCATCATATCCGGCATCGGCTCAACCAAGCCGATCGAAATTAAAGTATTGAGTACCTCGTCAGTATCCTTTCTCATCACAGCAAAAAAAGTCTTGACCATTTGGTCTTTAGCCAGAGACTTTATCTCAGCCATCATCCCAAAATCGTAAAAAATCAAGCTACCATCTTCTGTCACCGCCAAATTTCCCGGATGCGGGTCAGCTTGAAAAAAACCGTCTATTAATAACTGTTTTAAATAACAGCAAATTCCGAGTTGATTGAGCTTCACAATATCGACTCCAATCGCCTCTAAACTAATGCGGTTGTCCACCTTAATACCAGGTACGTATTCTAGAGTCAGGACTTTTTTAGTAGTGTATTGCCAGTAGACTTTCGGGACAATAACTTGAGGATATTCTCGAAAATTATGGCTAAAGCGATCGGAATTTTTACCTTCTTGCACGTAGTCAATTTCTTGATATAAAATCTTAAAAAATTCGTGATAAATAGATTCCAGGTCATATTTGCGCGTCCCAGGCAAATAACGATCGCAAAAACGCATCACTTGGCGCACCGCCTTCACATCCAAATCAAATAAACTTTCCAAACCCGGACGCTGCACCTTTACAATCACATCTTCCCCGGTGTGCAGCCTTGCTTTGTGCACCTGTCCCAGACTCGCAGCAGCAATTGGCGACTGGTCAAAATCGCGGTACAAAGCATAAATATCCTTGCCTAACTCTGATTCTACAAGAGCGATCGCCTCTTCGGAACTAAACTGAGGAACCCGATCCTGCAACTGTTCGAGTTCCTTCACATACTCAAGCGGCAGCAAATCGGCGCGAGTCGAGAGAGACTGCCCGATTTTAATAAAAGTCGGGCCTAAATTGAGTAAAGTATTGACCAACCAATGAGCGCGAATTCTTCTAGTATGAGGCGAATTATTTTGCAGCAGTGCGTCCCACCACAAAAAAAACATAAACTTTCCCGCCGCTGCAAAAATGTCTATTTGCCGTGCCAGTGGCGAATATTTAGAACGTTGCCAACGCAGGGTTTTAGGTGCAGCTTTTGTGAGCATAATATTGGCTATCGAATTCCATGCACCGTGACAATTTTTAGGGGACAATCCAAGACGCAGAAACCGGCTTGTACGAAAAGACGGGTTGCAGACCTTTGAAACAGTTAAAAAACTCCGTTTCTGTGGTCTCTACTGCGTAATATCATCTCCGACTATACAATTATAATTAAGTTCCTAGTAAGTAATACAAGTCCTGATTAATTCATAAATAGAGGACAGTCGTACTCACTACAAACACGCGCTCATTACAGGCAAATAACCAGACATAATATAAGTCCTCGGGAAAATCAGCAATTGAGAACCGGCAATTTAGACGGCAACCAGACCAACAATTCAAAACAGAGGACTTGGAAGCGTTTACGACATTTCCAAATCTCCCTCTTCTGGCAAGTCTTCTAGCTTCGCTTGTTCTCTGCCAATTCCCAGCAGCTTCTCAACCGAACTATTCTTCTACATTAGAGAGTTCGGCTGGAAATTGCGGCAGAGTCAGAGTAAAAGATGTGCGCCACACATTGTCAGCTTCTGAACTTTCTGCCGGACAGCTAGATACATCAATAGTACCATTCAAGTGCTGCACTAAAGACTTTACCAGAGCCAGACCCAAACCCGTACCAGCGATAGCTTGGTCAGTAATGCCAGTGCCACGGCGGAACTTGTCAAAGATGTGGGGCAAATCAGTGGCAGAAATGCCACGCCCGAAATTAGAAATGCTCAGGACAATATAGCCGGCTGCCTCAGACGCCTCCAAAACTACCGCCGTTCCAGAAGCAGAGTATTTTCCAGCATTCGTCAGTAGTTCCAGCAGTATCCGATTGAGAATGTCCGGGTCGGTTTCCCAGCAAGGGGTCAACTCGGGCAAATCCACATTCAGAGTCAATTGCTTATCCACCCAGTGTTTTTCAAAATCCCTAACTAAATCTTGAAGTAAACGGTTGAGATCGATTTTGATTAAAGAAATCGGGACTTGCTGAGGCTCAAACTGCTTGAGGGCCAGCAAATCGTTAACCAGATCAGTTTCCTTAGAACACTGCTGTTCTAGAATGTCGAGATACTTAGTCCGATTCGCTGACGGCAGTTCAGCTTGTTTGAGCATCAGAATCGCCAGCTTCATGATTGTTAAAGGGGTACGCAACTCGTGACTCAGAGTGCTGAGAAACTCGTCTTTAATCAGCTTCAATTTCCGCATTTGCTCTAGCTGATTGGCAGATTGCTCGTACAGTTTCCCCTGCACGTCTAGACTTTGCTGCAACTGAGAGGTTCTGTCTAAGACTGCGGTTTGCAATTCCTTAAGCGTTTGAGTTTGGACAATCATCTTGCTCGCTTGAGCGCAGACTGATTCGAGAACTTCTAATTCTTCCGGGTTCCAAGTACGCGGCTTCGTGTGCTGCAAAACCAAGAACCCCAAGACTGTTTCCTGGCAGCTACCGCCCGTGAGGGGAACCAGCAGCAAGCCACGAATCCCTTGGAGTTTCAAAATTTCTGTGGCTGCTTCTTGTTCTTTGCCGATTAATGCGCCTGCGTCAGCGAGGGCGAGGGGTTTGGGGGCGCTGTGGAATGCTTGGTGGCACAAATTAGATTCTGACAGCCAAAAAGCGGAAGAGTTATTTGGTTTTGAGTTGGGGATTTTGGATTGGGAATTAGCAGTTTTATCTTTGTTTTTTGTTTTGGATGTTGAGCTTTTTTTTCCGGTAGTGCTTTGTGCTATTGGCTGTTTGTTTGGATATTTTTTTGCAACGGATTCGCAAACTAATTCGATTTTCGCTTTGGGAGTTTGATTGGGAGAGCGAGTTGTAAATAGAGGATCTGTATATTTCAATAGCAGGATTTGGCCTCTATCTACTTCCAGGGTATCGACTGTATTTTCAATAACTTGCTGCAATATTCGATCTAATTCTGAATTTGTGTCGATCGATGCAGCCACTGACATGAGTAGATTTTTGTATTTAGCTTGTCGCTGTAACTGTTCGTTTAAGTTGGCAATTTCTTGAGTTTTTTGAATGTGAGAAATCGCGATGCCGATCGCGTCTGATGCTGCTTCAAGGCGCTGCCGCTCCGCTACGGACCACTCGTGAGGTTGCGACTTACCAACAATCACCATGCCATTTACAGCCCCTCCCAATCGCGCAGGCCCTGCCAAAATTGCCCGAAAAGGCAACGCAGTTACAGGAGAATTGGGCGGTGAAGCTGCCGGACTATCGAGATAATCGGATATCGCCACTATCTCGCCGTCTGCTAGGACGTTTGCCCAAGCGGGATGTTCGAGTGATATGCTAGGCGATTTTAATCTTGTGCTTTGGGGGTGTTCCGGTGTTTCGGTGGAATCGGCAACACCGCCAACATAGGGGAAATCGCTGCTATTTTGCCAGTAAGCATTCGGATGTACTACTTTTTGGTCAACCACAGCAGTAACTAAACAGAAATCTGCCCCCCATGCAACCCCCAAAGTATTGGCTATTTGCAGCAGCAGGAGTTCTCGATCAAAGCTGGTGGCGAGAATTTGGCAAATTTGTCGCCCAAGAAGGGCAGGATCGACCTGGAACTGCATAAGACGATCCAGAAATTTTTGGACTGATACTGGTTCTGCGATTTGCGGAAAATACAAAGTGCAAGACTCTGACGGCGATCGGTCGATCGAAGTAAAGTCTTGATTTCCCTGGCGATCGATCATGGCAACCAAGCCTTTATTCTAAGATGTTTGAGCCGGCTCCTGCTGCCAATCTAGAACCTTTCCATAACTGTCGGCTTGACCGTTATGAGCCTGCTTTCTGTGTTTGTGCAGCCGATCGGCGGGTCGCTCGATATGTAAAAATATACCCAGATCTGACCGAGTTCTATTTTCCTGTTTTCTACCCTTCTATCTGTACGGGATGAAATTTACCATCCTTTACCGGATGATTATCAATCCCATTCCCGCTAATTTTGACGGCTATTAGTAGTATGAAGGTTTTCTAGAGACCGCTTAGTGACACCCCTCTTCTTACTGTGTGATCTTTCCTATTTAAGTTTGTGATCCTAACAAATTTTTATTGTGATACAAATCTGCCGATCGAGTGAGGCCCCTCGCAAAAATTCAAAATCGCCAAATTATCACTCATAACATAGCTAAGAGTTTTCGAGTTTTTGCTCAAAAACTGATTTTTCACAACACCTAGAGCAGCGCGGCGAACTCTAGGGTTAAATTTATCCGACTTACCTGCTTACTTATTTTGTGCTTCCTGTTGGGCTTTATCGCTATTTTGGCGGTAAAGTGCCGTCCGGTTCAGAGCCGTTGTGTAGCGGGGATGCTTGGAAGGCACGGCGGCCATCAAATCGGAAGCTTGCTGCCACTTAGCAGCTACGACTAACCAATCCTGGCGAGATTGAGCGGTTTTGCCCTGGGTGGCTGCTTGTTCGGCTACTCGCACTGCTTTGGCAAAAGAGTCAACTGCAGAATTAACAGTCTCCTTAGAAATTTTCAAAGCAGGTTTTGCCTCCGAGGAAGAGGCAGTTGCTACTGCTTGGGTGGTGGCTTGTGTGCTGTTTGGCACTTGGGAATTAAGTCCTTTGTGGATGGCGGCCACTGCTGCAAGCAACAGCACGGTCAAGCTGATGCCGCCGACGATACCGCGCTGAAATTGCCGCGGTTGCTGCATCGATCGAGGTATAGCCATTCTCGGCAAAGCCCGCTTGCCGGAGAAAGCTTGGCGTTCGTGATGGGCGGTGGCTAAACGCTTGAACAAATTCGGCTTTCGGAGTTTAATTTCTTGAGACCACAACAGTTGATTATCCGGATCGCGGCTAATTTCTTCGAGCCACAGCAGTTGGTGTTCTCGAACAAGCCGGCTGTTGATGTTAACTCGGCGAATATTGCGGGGCGAAATGCGTTCCAAAATGTCTCGGACTCGATCGACCAAACTAGACTCTTCGAGGAGTTGGGGCGTTGCAGCTTCGCACAGCAGTTGCAGCACCCCGTCTGCAAACACGGCTCGGGCCCTGACCCCTACCTGTGCCAGTTCGTCATTAAGGATTTGAATAATCGATGCAACCGAGCCCTCGCGAGCTTGTCGAGCAATGTCATCTATTGGATTTGCCATAAAACTATCTTGACGCTTAGCAATCTGTTAATTGTTAACCCAAAGTCTCGGATCTAATTTTTACTCATACAGGTTATCACTGACACTGCCAGGTTAAAATAAACAGATGCAAATCTTGCATACCGATCCACTTAAAATTATCACCACAGCATCGAACGAGGCTAACAGGAAATAAACTATGGGTAAAGTAATTAGCGGTCAAATTTTTGTTGTAGACGACAACATTGATACAGATCAAATTATCCCGGCCGAATACCTGACCCTGGTTCCCTCGAAGCCGGATGAGTACGAGAAACTAGGCAGTTACGCTATGATTGGCTTGCCCGATCGCTACGGTAAGTTTATCGAATCCGGCGAACAGAAAACCCGGTATCCGATTATCATAGCGGGCGAAAATTTTGGCTGCGGTTCTTCGCGGGAGCATGCTCCCATCGCTCTGGGGGCTGCGGGCGTAACAGCAGTGGTGGCTTTGTCTTACGCCCGCATTTTCTTTCGCAATTGCTCGGCTACTGGCGAATTGTACCCGATCGAATCAGTCGAGCGGCTCTGCGACTTGTTTGTAACCGGCCAAGAAGTGACGATCGATTGTACAGCAGAGGTAATTGTCAACCACACTCTCGCTCGAACTTTCTCGCTCAAACCTTTAGGAGAAGTAGGGCCTGTAATAGATGCCGGAGGGCTGTTTGAGTACGCGCGCCAAACGGGAATGATTGCTGCTCGCTCTTAAGTTTTAAAACCCCTGCAATGTAGGGTGTACCACCGGGCGCACCTTACAAATAAGCTGTTACGCATCTAAATTGTATTTTTGGGCGGGCGGGACGCCCACCCCACAAGAATTTCCTCGAATTTGATTGTCAAATTTAGATGCGCCTCAGCTTATTTGCTAGCTCAATCCGCTCCCATCTAGGGTGCGGAGAAATTTTCTCAAATCGACTCAATAAAATTCAACAAAATACGCTGGTGAGCAATGCCAAAAGGTCGCACATCTCCTGACTGCTCAGAAAAGCATTTTCCAGCCCGAATCTGCTCCGGTGTCAACAACTTCATATCCCACCCCTCAAGCAAAACTAAATCTTTGACATCCGCACCAAGTTGTGCATGAAAAACGTGGCGAACCACATCTTTTTCGACATCACAACAGAAAAAAGAAACACTTGCAGGAGCATAGCCAATTTCCTCTGATAATTCCCGCACTAGAGCAACTTCCGGCGTTTCCCCCGGTTCCAAGTGTCCGCCAAACAAAGCCCAATGTCCGGGATACCTGATATGAGGAATATCGTCCCGCAACTGACAGAGAAACTTGCCCTCTCGGTACAAAATCGCGATCGCAACGTGAATTTTAGTCATAAGAAAGTTTTACAACAAGCAATGTACGGGATTAATGGATTTAACGGATTTAACCGAGGGATATTGAGGAGAGAAGGAAGAGGGAAGAAGTTATTTATGAGATAGAGGAGAAGTTGGTGTAGGGGGAGGTTAACCGTAATCTGTAATATCAACAAAAAAGCTGATAAACCAGCCCCAACGAGGCTATTATAGTCGAGCAACTTTTAGCATAAATAAACCTACCCACAGCGTTTGGGCGCAACTAAAAACCTTTAATTTTATGAAATTGAGGTACTTAATTATTGAACGAAATTAGTATCTTCATATTTTTATTTATTTGCCGCTGGAGTGCGCTTTAATTGTTCCATTTCCTCAACATAAACTTCACCTAAATCTTTTCCGGCCAATTCCTTTAGAGTAATACTCTTATAGCGGACTTCTCCCTTGAGCAACACTTCATCGCCAAGCTGGGGCAAATCTTGCTTGGTTAAAATCCAAATACTGCCAGTACCATCCTCAAGTTGATAAGCCGCATTTCCTACAAACGGAGCGCGATTTTCCACCTTTCCCCGAAGATAAACTTCAGCATCCACTTGCCGCTTTTGTTGAACGTCGCCAATGCTAGCAACATTAAAACCAAGATTAAGTTGAGACATGGGTAAATTGCCGCAACTGAAAAAACCGCTGGC
Organism: Microcoleus harperi Pol14_C6; assembly: GCF_036701295.1. NCBI lineage: Bacteria > Bacillati > Cyanobacteriota > Cyanophyceae > Oscillatoriales > Microcoleaceae > Microcoleus > Microcoleus harperi. The sequence goes on from NZ_JAUBQN010000042.1 coordinate 23,363, forward strand.
GAGGATTAGCGACAAAGAGCCGGTGCAGAATCTTTGAACCCAAACTTGCTTAACTGCAGTAGTCATTGGTCAACTGATTTGAGATGTGAGATACGACTTACTTTAACAGAATCCCCAGAATCGATCGCAAGTAAGAAATTTCTCTAGTGTAGTCCTTGGCGGGGATTAAGCTAAAATCTAAAGTCGTCAGCCCCTAACCCAGAGTCTACAATGGATGCCAAAACTGCTCAAATACTAGATGGCAAAGCTTTAGCGACAAAGATTCAAACCGAGCTGAGCGATCGAGTCCGCGCCCTACAACCCCAAAAGGGGCGTCCTCCCGGACTTGCGGTGCTGATGGTGGGCGACAACCCTGGTAGCGCAGCCTATGTTCGCAATAAAGAGCGAGCCTGCGCTAAAGTTGGCATAGCTTCCTTCGGCAAGCATTACCCCGCAAATGCTACTCAAACCGAACTAGAACTTGCAATTCGTGCACTCAACGAGGACGATCGAGTTGATGGCATTCTAGTTCAATTACCGCTACCAGAGCACTTAGACGCAATTTCGCTGCTGTACCAAATTGCCCCCGACAAAGATGCTGACGGACTTCACCCTGTAAATTTAGGCCGTCTCGTGCGCGGGGAGCAAGGTTTGCGGAGTTGTACTCCCGCCGGAGTGATGCGGTTATTGCAGGAATACCAGATTGATTTGAAAGGAAAAAATGCCGTTGTTTTGGGACGGAGTATTTTGGTGGGTAAACCGATGGCACTGATGCTATTAGAAGCCGACTGCACTGTTACTGTAGCTCATTCGCGATCGCAAAACTTAGAATCTATTACCAATCAAGCCGATATTCTAATAGCCGCAGTCGGCCGCACAGAAATGATTACAGCTAATATGGTTAAACCCGGATCTGTAGTAATTGATGTCGGTATCAACCGCGTCGTCAACCCAGACGGTACGAGTCGTTTAGCCGGAGATGTAAACTTTGATGCTGTTAAAACAGTAGCCGAATTTATCACACCGGTGCCGGGAGGAATCGGGCCGATGACTGTTGCTATGCTTTTGGAAAATACCGTTTCTAGTTATATTGAATACGGTTCTAATTGAATTATGACCCACTTGTGAGCCAGTATTGGCTCAAGTAGGGTTAGTAATCTACCAACAGACAAAGATTTTAACTATGGCTTTAAAACCGGATGCGTCAGGGACATTGCGCTTAATTGGCGACAACACCTCGGAATTCATTCAACTTTTTCCTGCAGATCTAACAAATTTTCCTTTAGGAGCTTGGGCGCTCGATGGCGACGATACAGTAAATGGCTCAGAGGCTAGCGAGTTACTCCTGGGAAATGAAGGGGAAGATATTCTCACAGGTTTTACAGGCAACGATTCTTTATTTGGGGGAAAAGGAAGAGATGGGTTGTTTGGACAGGAGGGGAATAACTCCCTCAATGGTGGTCTAGATGCTGATTTTCTTCTTGGAGAGGCTGGCGATGATATTTTATTTGGAGGGAGAGGCAATGATTTGTTATCCGGCGGAGATGGAAATAATACTCTAGTTGGCGGCTTGGGCAGAGACTTCTTAGAGTGTGGGTTTGGCAATAATTTATGCGTTCTGGGAATAGATACTGGCACTACAGATATCAATTCTAGTGATATAATCGAAAGTTTTGATCCTGATTTGGATCGGATTGGATTAGCGAGTGACTTAACAGTCAATGATATAGTGTTGGAGCCGGTACAGAATGTGGCATTAACATATACTTTCGATCTGCCGCAAGCTTTACAACCATTACTTCCTCCCGGTCCGGCAGACGCATTTAGCGAATCTGGATCTGCTTCAGGAACTCAACTCAGAGGTGGAATTAGCGGGGTTTATTCAGGAACTCTAATCAGAGTCAGGAATTCTAATGCGATTTTAGGTTTTGTAGACGATGTAACCCCAAATGAACTTCAAAGCAGGATTGTTTCCGTTCAGGGTTTCTAAATTCAGGACAATCACTCGTGGACTGACAAACTTATCATAAAGCAGATTCCATGTATATAGGATAGGCTCTATAGCAATCCTACATGAGTCGTAATTTTTTTACCCCACCCCAACCCTCCCCGAACTCGCGGGGAGGGAGTAAGAAATTCACAAATGATTTAGGATTGCTATATTTAGTAAATCAGCGAAAAAAATGAAACCTTGAAACCTTCTTCGAGCGAGTTGCGTGAGAAAATAGTTAAGCTTTATGGTTTTTGCGTACTTAGTATCCTAAAATATTATAAAGGCAGCCACCATTTAAGTTAAATGTGAAAAGATTAAGGAAAAAAATACTGAATCTACCTGGTGTAATAGTAGAGGATAGCTTAGATAAAAGAAACAATTATTTTATCTATTATCGTCACAAATAAAACACCAGTTTGCCCACGATGCGGACACACAAGCCACGGTCTTCATTAAAATACAACGTATTTAGTTAGAGACTTACCCATCACTAACACAGAAGTAATTCTCAAAGTAAATAGCCGAAAGTGTAAGTGTGAAGGCTGTAAAAAAGATTTTAGCTAAATCTTGGATTTTGTGAAAATTAGCAAAAAATTTACTCAAACGTACGTTCAAAGTATTAGGGAACAAGTTATTAATGGTGATATTAATAACGTTGGAATAAATAATAAATCAATAACGGAACAAGTTGAATTAATCGTTATGGCAGCAGCTAAAAGTGTAATGAAGGTTGATATTGATCGACTGTGCCGATTAGGAATAAGCTGTTGAGAATTTAAATAATTTATTTCAATTTACTGTCAAGGTTCAGGTGTAAGCGTTGGTGTTTGGCTCATACCAGTTTAAATGCTTACCAGCTTATCTATCTGCGTTTATCTTTGTGCATCTGCGGTTACAAATTCCGAATCTGCTAGCATTTCTAGATTCAGACAATTTAAAATGCTGGATTTAATCGGGCGCTTTTCATCCCAAAATACGATCGCTGAATAAAAGTTAATTGCCGCCGGTGAATTCAAAAGCTCAAAAGTTTGGCGTGCAACTCTCTCGCTGTCAAAGCTGAGAAAGTAAACAGTATCATCGAAGATTACAGGTTTATTAGCTATTTCACCGATTAACCTAAAATCCAATTTTTTATAAAGCCCGCAAATCGCAATTTTCCAAGGTTGGAAGCTATAATCGCCTACTCCAAAAATCGAAAATCTAGGGTTATTTTGATAAATTTTGCTTTTGCGATTATCTAGATATTGCCCGCATTTCTCTAGGTAACGTCCGGTTTTAGGAGCTATAGTTTTGATATTTTCGGTTGATTCACCGATGAATTTTTGAGTAACTAGGATATATCGATCGGTAGCATTAATTCGATTTTGGGCAACATCAGATCCTTTAAGTAGCGGAAATAGATAAATTTCCTCAAGTTCGACAGCTTCCCCAAATCCATTGACAAACAAATCATCAATTTTCCGAAACTCCATAACGCCAGAACAATCATGTTTTACACCCGATCGCCATTTCGTTCCTGAATTTATAGCATATAAACTACTCAATTTATTGAAAGAGTCTATATCCTTAGGAGATTTTTTTGATATCCGATTCGGTGGCATTCTGAACTGTGTAAACTGCTAAATACATCGCAGAAGTAGTTTTGTGAGCTTGAGTCAAACTTGCAGTATAACAAACAGGCATCCACATTTGCACCAAAATACTTTTTAGCATCTATTGTGTAAGTTGCACAGCTAGCGAGATTAAGTTTTTTTGAATTAATGTAACTCAATAACTTTCTAGCAGTGGAAGTTTTGCAAAGCATTGCCAGATCCGCATCCCGCTTTTGCAGCCAGTGCACCGCTTGAATTAGCATCCATTCTGAGATATCGAAGTTACTCTTACCTGTGAGTGCATCTAAGCCAGTGTGCTTTTGAAAATTACTTTTTTTTGGCAAGTTTTCACTGCCAATAGTTCCTTGTTGTGAGTTAGTTACCCAAGGAAAGTTGCCAAGTACCAGCACCCGATGATTAAAGTGGTTGATTAATGATGTCCAGTCAAACTCAAAAAAATCTCCGTGCTTAACCTCACATCTTTCATCCTGTAACAATTCATGCTTAGCGGTTAATTCTCTTAAATAACTTGTATTTATTTCAACCCCGATAATCTTGCTGGCCGATGGAAAAGAATTTGCAGCAGCTTTAATGAAATTACCTATCCCGCAAGTTGGCTCAATGATGACTTTGGGGTTAACATCAAGTTCTATCAATTTCCGGCACACCATCTCTGCTAATGCCAGCGGTGTCTGAAAATCGCCGTATTCTAGTTTTGTTTTGCGATCGTTAGAACTCATCGGTTAGATTTATAAACTGCCATAACGCCTTCCTGTTGTCCAGCACGCTCAATGACTCTTCCATACTGAAGTCGCCATTGCAACGCATTAGAAATCGTCAAAAAACCTTGCAATGGTGGGTTTCTCAGTATTTCGTCTGCAATGTTACCTGCTTCAATTTCGTCAACAGGTAAATTTTTGTCAAACATGAAAGCAAGCAAATCATCTTTATTGCCTTCATTGTCTAAAATATTACGAATTCCACTGGTCATTTGAAAATCTGCTGTTCTTTCCGCACTCACGTAAATTGTATGCAAAATATTCAGTGTTGCACTTCGGATGGTACTGTTGTCTGTCTTTTCGTAAACAAAGATAATCAGTGAATATCCCAGCCCAAAAATTTTTTGCCTTGCAGATTTGAAAGGACATGACGACTGCGGTTGCCTTACGCTTGTTACCTTCACGTCAACCAATATCCCTGGGAAATCGATGCCGCTTGCTGAATTACCATCTATAAATTCATATCGCTGCTTGAGATAGAGTCTAAACTTTTGCTCCAAATATGTCCCAACAGCCTTTCCGTCTGTGATGCCGTAAAGCAGAGGTTCCGGGTTGAGACTTGGCTGCTGAAAATATTGCCGCCTCAGAACAAAGAATTTCTACGGTCAGAGTCGTCATAGGGAGTTTGCGTCTATCTGCAATTAAAAAATCAAAATTAGCCAAAAAACAGAGGGCGGGTTTTGCATAAAACTTGACCGCAAAAGTCCAATTTTATGCTCAAACCCGCCCTCGCAAAACTCCCTTAATAAGCGTCTTGCAATTCGTAGAAATCAGGGGAAATGTAGTCTTTCCGCAGCGGCCAGCCTACCCAATCTTCGTTCATCAAAATCCGTTTCAGATTCGGATGTCCTTCATAAACTATGCCGTACATATCGTAGGATTCGCGCTCTTGAAAGTCGGCTGCTTTCCAAATCCAGTAGACTGATGGCACTCTGGGATCTTCGCGGGGTACGAATACTTTGACGCGGACTTCTTCAGGCTTGGAAGCATTGTCTGTCAGTTTAACCAAGTGGTAGACGCTGACTAAATCTTGTCCCGGCCCTTGGTCGTAGGCGCACTGGCACTGCATATAATTAAACCCGTAGGCATACAGTGCTGTTGACATCGGAATTAAGAATTCTCGATCGACCTTTAATATCTCCACGCCCAAATTATCGGCCGCTAAAGCTTCGTGTTCAAACCCATTCTGAGTCAACCACTGGGAAACCTTCCCGGCTTCAACAATTGCAGATTCTGTCTCAGCCACGGTTTACCTCCTGTTTTTGTCCTGCAAGCAGGGCCGGCGGTACTGGCATTCCCATTGCTTCTGTCAATTCCTTGGGCGGGGCTATCCGGCCTGGAACTGACAAGTATTTGCCGTCCAAAATGTCGTCTACTACTTTCATTTTGTGGGGTCTGGTGTAGTAGCGGTGGGTTGGTAGCAAATTGGCCCGTTCTTGCATGGAATTGTTGGCGATTTTTTTCCGCAGTTTGATAATTGCGTCAATAATCGCTTCTGGGCGGGGGGGACAGCCGGGGATGTACACGTCTACAGGAATCAGTTTGTCAACGCCTCTGACTGCTGTGGTGGAGTCCATGCTGAACATTCCGCCGGTGATGGTGCAAGCGCCCATCGCGATCACGTATTTGGGTTCCGGCATTTGTTCGTACAGCCGCACCAAGATGGGGGCGTACTTCATGGTAATTGTGCCGGCGGTGATGATCAAGTCGGCTTGCCGGGGGCTCGATCGCGGTACCAAGCCGAATCTGTCGAAGTCAAAGCGCGATCCGATCAAAGCTGCAAATTCGATGAAGCAGCAGGCCGTGCCGAAAAGCAGCGGCCACAGGCTGGAAAGTCTCGCCCAATTGTAGAGATCGTCCACTGTTGTCAGGATGACGTTCTCTGAGAGTTGGGAGGTAACTTCGGGGCGCTCGACTGGGTTTATCAGCGCTTTTTGTGATTTGTCAGAACTTAAGACCATTCCAAGGCTCCTTTGCGCCATGCATAGACAAGAGCAATAACGAGGATCGTGATAAAAAACAAGGCTTCGATGAAAGCCAAAAGTCCTAGCTGGTTGAAAGCAACCGCCCAAGGATACAGGAAGACGGTCTCTACGTCGAAGATGACGAAGACCAGGGCGAACATATAATACCGGATGTTGAACTGAATCCAGGCTCCGCCGATCGGCTCGACGCCGGATTCGTAGGTAGTGCGTCGGTCGTAGGGACGACTTTTGGGGCGCAGTACCTTAGACGCCGTGAGGGCGAGGATAGGGACTAGGCTGGAAATTAACAGGAAGCCTAAGAAATACTCGTAGCCGCTAAGTGCAAACACGGTGAATAATTACTGCCTCGGTGAAAGGGTTCTGTAACTTAGTCTTTACATTATATAGATTGTGGGTAACTGAAATTACGAGTTAGTTGAGATTAATCATCCATCTTCTGCAATAATTTTTAATGTATATTCTAATATTGTAACTGCCTGTGGAAGACGGGCGGCTGCCTGTGGACGCTAAGTAAGACCATTATCGACTTAAGTGTCGAACACCCTTGTGGTGTCCCTAACGTGGCATCGGCGGTTGAGACGGGAAACCTCGAAGACGAATAAGACCGTCCTAATATGAGTTTTAGTTGGAAGCCCCACCTATAACGAACTTTAGTTGAGGTACTTCACTGTATATTTTAAGATTAGCTGACCCATGATTTTGGATTTATGAGCGATCGAGCCACTGAGACTAAGACCCTCGATCGGCACGAGTGCCGCGCCTGCGGCTACGTCTACGATCCGAAAAAGGGAAATCCTAAAAATGACATTGCCCCGGGCACGGCTTTTGAAGATTTGCCCCAAACTTGGGTCTGTCCCGTTTGCGGGGCACGCAAATCGGTGTTTCAAAATCTCGGTCAGATGGAAGGGGTATCGGGATTTAAGGCAAATCAGCGCTACGGTGTCGGTGTCAACGGCATGACCGAAGGTCAGAAAAGTTTGCTGATTTTTGGCGGCTTGGTCGTTGGTTTCTTGTTGTTACTTAGTATGTATGGTTTGCAGTAAAACGATTGTGAGATTTTGGCAACGAATTGTAATGTTATTGGCCGCTGCCCTCATCTGTACGAGTTGCAGCACCATCGGTTCTGTGAGTTACAACCCCTGGCAAGTGATTTCCTTGCCGACAGAAGCTAATTTGCAGGATATTGCCTTTACGGGCAATCCTCAGCACGGCTGGGTTGTGGGTTCTGAGGCGACTTTGCTCGAAACCCTTGACGGTGGCACTAGCTGGAAGTCTATAGCACTGGATATCGACGATCCGAGGTCGCGTTTTGCATCGGTGAGTTTTTCGGGTTCCGAAGGCTGGATTGTCGGCCAGCCTTCAGTTTTGCTCCACACGAACGATGAGGGCAAGTCTTGGACGCGGATTGCTTTGAGCAGTCAGTTGCCTGGTTCTCCGAGTACGATCGCGGCTTTGGGTCCGAATTCCGCCGAGATGACCACCGATGTGGGGGCGATTTACCGGACTTCTGACGGCGGCAAAAATTGGAAAGCTGTCGTGCAGGATTCTTTTGGGGTAGTTCGCAATATCAACCGTTCTGAAGACGGGCAGTATGTTGCGGTTTCCTCGAAGGGCAACTTCTACTCCGTCTGGAAACCAGGCCAAGAAGCTTGGGAACCTCACAACCGCAATAGTTCTCGCCGCCTGCAAAATATGGGCTTTACCAAGGATGGGCGTTTGTGGATGCTTGCCCGCGGCGGTCAGATTCAGTTTAGCGACCCGTCCAATCCTGAAGGTTGGGGAAAACCGTTTTTTCCCGATCGCAAGGCAAGTTGGGGTTTGCTGGACATGGCTTACCGGACTGATAATGAAGTTTGGGTAGCCGGCGGCGGCGGCAATTTGCTGTGCAGTTTGGACGGCGGGAAAACTTGGCTAAAAGACCGCGAAGTAGAAGATGTTCCCGCTAATTTTTACAGGATTGTCTTTATGGGCCCCGATCGCGGATTTGTGATCGGTGCGAGCGGTACTCTACTTAAATATCAAGGTTCAGCGCAAGCGGCTTGATAGTAGAATAGTAATAGAGATTGTCTGTCAATTTGTTGTTGAAAGGAGGATTCTAAATGGCTGGTACAACTGGAGAACGTCCGTTTGGGGACATTATTACAAGTATCCGTTATTGGGTAATTCACAGCATCACCATTCCGGCTTTGTTTATTGCTGGATGGCTGTTTGTGCAAACTGGTTTGGCTTACGATGCTTTCGGAACTCCTCGCCCTAACCAGTATTTCACACCGCAGCGGGAAGAAGTGCCGATTATCTCGGATCGCTTTGAAGCTAAGAAACAAGTAGATCAGTTCATTGCCAAGTAATTTAACAAGGATTTGGAAAAATGACGAGCAGAACCCCAAATAATGAGCCAATTTCGTATCCGATTTTTACGGTGCGCTGGTTGGCAGTTCATACTTTAGGTGTCCCAACAATTTTCTTTTTGGGCGCGATCGCAGCAATGCAATTTATTCAACGATAGGAGTTTACAATGCCTGAGCGCGTTCCTAATCCCAACGAGCAGCCTGTTGAGTTAAACCGGACTTCTTTGTATTTGGGTTTGTTGCTGATTTTTGTTTTGGGTATTTTGTTTTCCAGTTATTTCTTTAATTAACTGGTGTTTGAGTTTGCTTTCAATAGTTCGATCGAATGTGTTTAGCTGTGAATTAGTGAGGTGATAGCTATGTTTAGTGAAAGTGGCAGAATTCCTTTGTGGCTGGTAGCTACTGTCGCAGGTCTCGGTGTTCTGAGCATTGTGAGCCTTTTCTTCTACGGTGCTTATGCCGGTTTGGGTTCTTCGATGTAAGGAGAATCAAGCTGATTTTCGGCTTTTAACCCCCCTTGAACAAGGGGGGTTTTAATTATGGGAAGTGTGTGGGTAAATTAGGGATAAATTTGATTTAAAGTGTGGATTTTTGGGCAAGTTTAGGATATTTTAATTCTCTCGTGATAGCAGGATTGTTTGTGGTTGGATAGAGATTTGCTCAATAAACGGATTCCGGGCGGGTTGACCAATCACCCCAAAATCGATCGCCGTTAGCCGACGATCGCCTCCTTCTGTGGGGCAGATCCTGAAATTAGCCAAAAGTTGCGAGTAGAATGGTGCAAGAGCCGATCGCTCGATCGTAGTGCACAGCGAAATATGACCCCACCGCCGCCCCGCAAACCTCAAACCGTCTTGGGTGCGATTACCCAAGCAGTCCAGACTATTGCCAAGGTTAATTTTAACCAGTTAGCGCTGAAACCAAACGCCAAAGTACCCGAACTGTGGGTACAGGATGCCGGTGCAGCTAAAGCTGAGGTTTATCCGCTGTTGGGCGATCGATATTTGTTAGGTCGATCGTCAAAATCTTCAGATATTGTAGTTCGCAATCCCGTGGTCAGTCACGTGCACTTATCCCTGTCGCGCGATACTCGGCGGCGGACTCCTTTTGTCATCAAAGATGAAGACTCCACAAACGGCATTTACAATGGCAAAAGGCGAGTTAAAACTATGTCCCTGCGTCACGGAGACGTGTTCACTTTAGGGCCACCGGAACTAGCCGCCGCTGTCAGAATTCAGTATGTATATCCGCCACCTTGGTATGTGCAACTGGTGCGTTACAGCTTTTACGGCGTCAGCGGCATCACCGCTTTGATTGCGGTGTTGGTAGGGATGGAATCGACAAAGTTTCAAGTGCGGCCTCTGCCGAGAAGTATCAATGGCCCCGTGATTGTTTACGCCCGCGACGGGCAAACTCCGCTGCGTCCTCCTCAGAATAACGCTCACTTAGAATTAAAAAAATTGCAGGATTTTTCGCCTTATTTATCCAAGGCGGTACTTGCTTCGGAAGACAGCCGGTACAATTGGCATTTGGGGGTAGATCCGATCGGAGTTTTGCGCGCGCTGTTGACCAATGTTCGCGGGGGAGGAATTCGCGAAGGCGGCAGCACTGTGACGCAGCAGTTAGCGAGGAGTTTGTTTCGAGATTATGTGGGAACTCAAGATTCGGCCGGACGCAAGTTGCGGGAAGCTGTAGTTGCGTTGAAACTGGAGAATTATTACAGCAAAGATGAGCTACTACTGACTTATTTAAATCGCGTGTTTTTGGGAATTGACCTTTACGGTTTTGAGGATGCGGCTCGGTTTTATTTTGGGAAGTCGGCGAGGGATCTAACTTTGTCAGAGGCGGCAACTTTGGCGGGAATTTTGCCTGCGCCAAACAGTTTTAATCCGATTCAAAATTATCAGTTGGCGGTGCAGTATCGCGATCGAGTAATCGAACGGATGCGGGCTTTGGGGACGGTTTCTCAGGAAGAAGCCGATCGCGCGAGGCGCTCGCGAATTGAGATCAATCCCAAAGCCCGCGAATTTTTGCAAAGTACGATCGCTCCTTATTTCTACAGTTATGTATTTGATGAATTAGAGTTTTTGTTGGGGGAGCAGTTAGCCCGAGAAGGCAATTTTATTGTAGAAACAGGTTTGAACCCGGGTCTGCAAAAGTTGGCGGAAAATTCCCTCAGAAATGCTGTTGAAAATGCGGGAGCCAGTGCAGGTTTTTCTCAAGGAGCCGTGGTAACTCTCAATAGTACAACCGGAGAAGTCTTAGCTTTAGTTGGGGGCGTAGATTATTTGAAAAGTCAGTTTGATCGGGCTACTCAAGCTTTGAGACAGCCCGGTTCTACATTTAAGATTTTCACGTATGCAGCCGCCCTGGAACGGGGAATCTCAGCCGATAAAACTTATTCTTGCGCTCCCCTTTCCTGGGGCGGACAAACTTACAGCGGCTGCGAGAGAACCAGCGGCAGTGCTGATATGTATCGGGGTTTAGCACAGTCGGAAAATGCAGTTGCTTTGAGAGTAGCACAGGATGTCGGTTTAGACAATGTAGTGCAAATGGCTAGACGTTTGGGGATTACTTCTGAACTGCGTTCTAACCCGGGTTTAGTGTTAGGTGAAAGTGAAGTTAATGTGTTGCAATTAACTGGTGCTTTCGGGGTTTTGGCAAATCGGGGTTTGGGAAATCGTCCCCACGTAATTAAGCGAATTATTGACAGTAGCGATTGCAAAGATAGAAATAATTTTAACAGTTGTCGGGTGATTTATGACTATCAAAAAGATGGCATTGCCAATCGGCAGTTAGTTTCTGAAGCCGTAGCGGATACGATGACTGATATGCTGCAAGGTGTGGTGCGGGGAGGTACGGGTAGCAGTGCTGCTCTGGGGTTGGGAGAAGCTGGAAAAACAGGCACAACTAATGATAATAGAGATTTGTGGTTTGTCGGTTATATTCCGAGTCAGCAACTGGTAACAGGAGTTTGGTTGGGAAATGATGATAATTCTCCGACTGCCGGAGGTAGTGCAAATGCTGCTCAATTGTGGGGGGAGTATATGCGGCAGGTGGCGCGTTGAGTGGATGCGGGGATGGGATGAATTTTGATACGGCATTGAAATATCCAATTTAAATGCCGTACAGCTTGTCAACTCAATCTCCGAATCCTGAACGCAGAACCCAGGAAAAACAGATGCTGCGATTGTTTTTCTAAGAGGGCGTGCCAGCTAACAATCCCCGCGAGCAATGACATCAATACGTTATTGATTCCCAGGCTGATGAAGCTTAACTGAGCGAGGATGTTTTCAGGGCTTGGGTTGGTCGTTGCCAAAGCGATCGCACTTCTAGCAATTTTACAATGTCTTGCTACAACGATCGATCTTTTTCATAATCATGTCTGAGTGCCACCGGAATTGATATTAAAGTTCCAAAGTAATTAACTGAGCAATTTCATCCGTTTGAAAACCCAAAGCCATAGGCTTTTGCACTGCCGGAATCACTTGCACGTCATAGAGTTCTGTGACAATTCCTTCAAACCGCAACCAGTGAACGATCGCCCCCGTAGTCAAATCGATCGCCATCATACCACAGCGAGGCTCAGCATCCTTGGCTGCTAACAACTCATCCAATTCTAAACCGCTAAAAGTATTGTCACCTCCCCGAGGTTTCGAGAGTCCAACAATTGCCCAATTTTGCCAAAAAGCCAGTCCTCGCACATAGCCCGGACAAAACGCAATCGCCTCAAATTTCCCTGTATCTAAATCCACATAACCGAATTCTCCTCTCCCCGAATTCAGCAGCCACAACTTGTCTTGATACCAGCGGGGTGAGTGCGGCATTGACAATCCTGTGACGATAATATCATTAGATTGAATATCAATAACTATACCGCCATTTTTTCGGCGATCGCGCCAGCCATCCACCACATCCGACTGACTCGACGCTGTGACATATTTCGCCTCCCCAGCCACCATCGCCAAACCGTTGAGGTGACAGCGGTCTTCGTTGATGTATTGTGAGATAAAACCGGGTTTCCAGAGAGGTTTGCAACTGTGGCGATCGCTCAAAGTAGCGATACAATTAAACAACGTGCTAATAAAAATGATTTGATTATTTTTATCGACTGCGATATCGTGAATGTCAATATCACCTGTAGTATAACCGATTCTTGGTATATATAATTTATCGTATCCTTGGTATAAGTTCCCGGCTTCTAAGACATTATCTAATTGCCAGAGTTGATATTTTGAACTTAAATAGATGCGTTCCGACGTGCAGAAAAGCCCCATAGCGCGATCGAATATTCGCCAAAAAGCCGATATTCTGTTAGTTTCTGGTGCAGCACCTATTAACATTAACCTGCTGGTTTGATAGGTGGTGCAAGCAAGGCTGATTTGTTGTTGGCTTAACCAAGATGGAAAATCGCGATCGCCAAAAATCTCGTGTTCGGAGACTGTATTGAAAGTAGCTTGTTCGTTATTCATAGAATCTAGAGGCATATCTTTATGTATCCACAATATAGCGCGATCGTAATTCCCTCGCCTTGCGGGTTTTATCGATCCTACTTGACCAAACTCAACATTCATCTGCGTCCATAGCACTTACATCCGCCACCCTCTGCGGTTAAAATTCCCAAGTAATTTTGTCCTCATGCCAAAGATCCGACTTTTCCGACTTTACAGAGGCAGGGCCCGAAGCAATGATAGAGATAGGGAAAGTCAACCCACTATGTCTAGATTGTAAAGATATCGTAAATCTGGATGTTGTGTGGCGAAATGTTAAATAAAAATATGCTAAAAAAAATATGTCTTTAGTATGATACATTTAGGTAGCATCTAAGTTATACACACCCATTCCCACGCGAGGCCAGTGAAAGCCCACTTCATATCAGGACTACCCCGATCGGGCTCTACTTTACTGGCTGCACTACTACGACAAAATCCCCGGTTTCACGCAGCTATGACTAGCCCCGTCGGGGGTTGAGTAGATCGAATATTGGAAGCCATGAGCGAAGATAATGAGTTTTCCGTCTTCATTTCTTCTGAACAAAAACAGGCACTGATTATGAACCTTTTTTCTGCCTATTACCACCCGTAAGCTGACAAAGAAATCATCTTCGACACCAATCGTCTTTGGTGTAGCAAATTGCCCTTAATTCGGGAACTATTTCCTGAAGCTAAAGTCATCTGCTGTGTCAGAAATATCGCCTGGATTATGGACAGCATCGAGCTACTGATTCGGCGTAACGCTTTTGATATTTCCCAGTTATTTAATAATCCAGCGGAACGGTCTACAGTCTACAGTCGCACGAGGCATTAAGTCAAGGTTCGCGTTTAGTTGGCTATGCTTATAACGCTCTTAAAGAAGCTTTTTACAGCGAACCGAGTGCATCTATTCTATTGGTAGATTACGAGCTATTAACTATAGAACCGGCTAAAACGATGTCGCTAATTTATCAATTTCTGGGCGAAGAGCATTTTGAGCATGATTTCGAGAATATTCAATATCAAGAGCCAGAATTTGATAATAAGCTCAAAACACAAGGGTTACATCAAGTGCGTGCCTAAGTCGAGTTTAAACCGAGAAAAACGATTTTACCCCCGGACTTGTTTGAGCGATTTGATAGCTTATCTTTTTGGACAGAGGCAACAAATAGTTGTGCCAGCGCTATTGTAGCGAAGCCACAGTCCGGCAGGGGTTTCAACCCCCGGCGGACTTGGCGGGCTCACAGCTTAAGTGGACACCAATTGGCACGGTGCCGTGTCCTGACTGTGGGTAATATCAATTCCAATGCCACCGGATTTGAGATTAAGCTTTGAGGCGGGGGTTTCAACCCCTGCCGGACGTAAATGTAAACGATAGATATAAAGGATTGCAGCAATTATGAATTTATCAACCCCGAACAAGCAAATTATTTTCGTTGACCCCTCTGTACAGAATTATCAAAACTTGATCGAGGGCGCAGATGCTAACGCCAAAATAGTCATTTTAGATGACAAGCGTAGTGGCTTTGAACAAATTACAAAAGCATTGGCTAGTGAAAGTGGCATTGAAGCTGTTCATGTAGTTTCTCACGGCAACCAAGGCAGTTTAAAACTCGGTGCCGAGGTACTTAATGAGAAGGATCTAGGAAATTTCAGTCAAAAGCTAAAACAGTGGGGACAAGCCCTCACCCCAAACGCCGATATTCTATTGTATGGATGCTCCATCGCCAAAGGAGAAGCCGGACTAAAATTTGTCAAACACTTCAGCGAACTAACAGGAGCCAACATCGCCGCCTCAGCCCACCCCACTGGCAGTGCCCAATTAGGCGGAGACTGGAACCTAGAAGTACAAATCGGGGATATTTCCACCCCAATAGCATTTAACGCCAACACCCTCAAAACTTACAGCGACGTGCTAGGCTTCGCCACCAAAGTTGACTTCCCCACTGGGAATGCCCCCAAATCAGTCAGCATCGGCGACTTCAACGGCGACGGCAAACCAGACTTAGCTTTAGCGAACCTTAACACCTCCATCCTGCTGAACACAACCCCCACAGGAGCCGCCACCCCCACCTTCGCCACCAAAGTTGACTTCACCACTGGGAGTAGCCCCAGCTCAGTCAGCATCGGCGACTTCAACGGCGACGGCAAACCAGACTTAGCAACGGCGAACAGTAACAGCAACACCACCTCCATCCTGCTGAACACCACCACTACAGGAGCCACCACCCCCACCTTCGCCACCAATGTTGACTTCACCACTGGGACTTACCCCAGATCAGTCAGCATCGGCGACTTCAACGGCGACGGCAAACCAGACTTAGCTGTGGCTAACAATGGCAACACCACCACCTCCATCCTGCTTAACACAACCGCTACAGGAGCCACCACCCCCACCTTCGCCACCAATGTTGACTTCACCACTGGGAGTAACCCCAAATCAGTCAGCATCGGCGACATCAACGGCGACAACAAACCAGACCTAGCAACGGCGAACCAAAGCAGCAACACCACCTCCATCCTGCTGAACACCACCGCTACAGGAGCCACCACCCCCACCTTCGCCATCAAAGTTGACTTCACTACTGGGAATATCCCCAGCTCAGTCAGCATCGGCGACTTCAACGGCGACGGCAAACCAGACTTAGCTGTGGCGAACCAAATCAGCAAAACCACCTCCATCCTGCTGAACACCACCGCTACAGGAGCCACCACCCCCACCTTCGCCACCAATGTTGACTTCCCCATTGGGGCTGAACCCATGTCAGTCAGCATCGGCGACATCAACGGCGACGGCAAACCAGACTTAGCAACGGCGAACCATCTCAACGGCATCACCTCCATCCTGCTGAACACCACCGCTACAGGTGCCACCACCCCCACCTTCGCCACCAATGTTGACTTCACCACTGGGTGGGGCCCCAATTCAGTCAGCATCGGCGACATCAACGGCGACGGCAAACCAGACCTAGCAACGGCGAACCCAAGCAGCGACACCACCTCCATCCTGCTTTCCACTACCCCCAAAGTTACTGCTGTCACCGCCACCACCCCTGACGGCAGCTACGGTGTAGGTTCTACCATCGCCATCACCGTCACCTTCGATGCCGCTGTCAACGTCACCGGCACCCCCCAACTGCAACTCGAAACCGGCACAACTGACCAGTTTGCCAACTACGCCTCTGGTAGCGGCGGTACTGTACTCACCTTCAACTATGTAGTGCAAGCCGGAGACACTTCCCTCGACTTAGAATATGCCACCACCGCCCTCACCCTCAACGGCGGCACCATTCAAGATAGTTTGACTGCGAATGCTGATTTAACCCTCCCCGCGCTAGCCACAGCCAACTCCCTCGGCGGTAGCAAAGCCATAGTTATCGATGCTCTCAACGACCAACCGGGTTTCACCGCCACCAGCCCAACCGCAGTCAATGAAGACGCTGGGGCGCAAACAGTAACAAGTTGGGCTACCTTCAACCCCGGCCCTGCCGATGAAGCCGCCCAAACGGCCACTTACACCGTCAGCAACATCGGCACCCCCGGCTTATTTGCCACACTGCCGACAGTAGACGCTTCCGGCAACCTCACCTACACGCCTGCTGCCAACGCCTTCGGCACTTCCACCTTTGATGTAAAAGTGCAAGACAGTGGCGGCACTGCTAATGGTGGCATTGATACCTCCACCCCCCAAACCTTCACCATTACCGTTAATGGCATTAACGACCAACCGGGTTTCAGCAATTCCGGCAACCAAACCCTAGCCACCTCGACAAATACCCTCCAAACCGTTGCCAACTGGGCTAGTGCCTTCAACTTCGGCCCCAACGAAGCAACCCAAGCCGTCAACGACTTTCTCGTTAACATCACCTCGGGCAACAGCTTATTCACCAGCCTGCCAGACATCGGCAACGACGGCACCCTCACCTACACCCCCAACGGCAACCCCGGCACCGCCACCGTCTCCGTGCAAGTCCAAGACAACGGCGGCACTGCCAACGGCGGCGTAGACACTTCCACAGCATCCAGCTTTACCATCAGCATCCCCCCCCCTGTCGTCAACCTCTCAGTTACTCCCACCACCGGCACCGAAGCCGGAACAACCAGCATCACCGTCACAGCCACCGCCGCCGCACCTGTAGCCGGCAACCAAACCGTTGACCTCGCCTTAACAGGAGTTGCCACCGCCGCCGACTTCACCGGCACCATTCCCACCCAAATAACCATCGCCGATGGGGCAAGCAGCGGACAAGTCACCTTCACCATTACCGACGACCAAATCACCGAAATTGACGAAACTGCCAACCTAACTATTAGCAACCCATCGGCAGGCATTCAATTAGGAACTACTACCACAGGTAGTTTCACCATCACCGACAATGACACCGCTGGATTTGATCTCCTCCCGATTAGCGGCAATACCAGCGAATTCGGTGGTATTGCCACGTTTGACATCCGCCTGAAAAGCCAACCCACAGCCGATGTCATCCTTGGCTTAACCAGCAACAACACAGCAGAAGGCACGGTTTTACCTGCTAACCTCACCTTTAATTCCACCAATTGGAACGCTTACCAAACTGCCACCATCACCGGAGTAGACGATGCGGTGGCTGACGGTGATATTGCCTACCAAATTATCACCGCCCCCGACACCACCACTGCCGACACCAACTATAACAATCTCAACCCAGCAGATGTCACTGTCACCAACACAGACAACGATATCCCTGGCGTTACCCTCACTCAATCTGCTGGCAGTACCGAAGTAACAGAAGGGGGAATTACAGATACTTATACCCTACAATTGAACACCCTCCCCACCAGCAATGTTGACGTTACCGTGACGGCGGATGCTCAAGCACAGGTTAGCCTAGATGGAACTAATTTTGCTGCCACGCAACTTCTAACCTTCACAAATGTTAATGGCCAAACTCCTCAAACTGTCACCGTTCGTGCTGTTGATGACACCCTACCGGAAAACAACCATACAGGTGCACTAACCCACGCAATTACCAACAGTACCGATCCCAATTATCCAACAACATTGGCGATCGGGCCTGTTAATCCACAGATTACCGATAACGATATTAATTACAGCATCGTCGGCAGTACCGCCACAGTGACTGAGGGAGATAGCGGTACTCAAGTGGTAAGTTTCACCATTACCCGCACCGGAGAAACCAACCAAAGTAGCAGCATTGATTTTAGTTTTGGGGGAACAGCAACCAATGCCGTAGATTACAATAACGCCAATGTTACCGGAACCGGAGTCACTGCTACTGGTAGTACAGTTACTTTTGCTGCCAATGCTACCATAGCAACAATCGCAGTGCCCGTTGTGGGCGATCGAATTACCGAACCTAACGAAACTCTAGCACTCACTCTGAGCAACGCCACAGCCCCAGGAACTGCTAACATTATTGGTTCTCCAGTTACAACTACCATTCAAGACGATGATACTGCGGGAATTTCTATCACTCCCACCAGCGGATTAACAACGACAGAAGCAGGGGGGACGGCTACTTTTACAGTAGTTCTAGATAGCCAGCCTACAGCCGATGTGACTATTGGGATGACTTCCGATAAAACGGCTGAAGGGACTGTAGATAAACCGAGTTTAACTTTTACATCGGCTAACTGGAATACTCCCCAAACCGTCACAGTTACGGGAGTAGATGACTTTGTAGTAGATGGGAACGCTGCTTACAACATTATCACCGCTGCGGCTACCAGTACCGATACTAATTACAGTGGTGTTAATGCTTCAGATGTCGCAGTTACTAATACTGATAATGACACCCAAGGCATTACCGTCACTCCCACCAGTGGTTTAACAACGACAGAAGCGGGGGGAACTGCTACTTTTACGGTAGTTCTAAATAGCCAGCCTACAGCAGATGTGTCGATCGGGACGACATCGGATAAAACGGCTGAAGGTACTGTAGATAAACCGAGTTTAAGTTTCACTCCGGCAAACTGGAATACTCCCCAAACCGTCACTGTTACCGGAGTAGATGAATCAGTAGTAGATGGGAACGCTGCCTACAACATTGTCACCGCACCCGCTACCAGTACCGATACTATTTACAGCGGTGTTGATGCTTCAGATGTCGCAGTTACTAATACTGACAACGACACCAAAGGTATTACCGTCACTCCCACCAGTGGATTAACAACGACTGAAACAGGGGGAACTGCTAATTTTACGGTAGTTCTAAATAGCCAGCCTACAGCAGATGTCACTATTGGGACGACTTCCAATAAAACGGCTGAAGGTACTGTAAATAAACCGAGTTTAAGTTTCACTCCGGCAAACTGGAATACTCCCCAAACCGTCACTGTCACCGGAGTAGATGACTTAGTAGTAGATGGGAATGTGGCCTACAACATTGTCACCGCACCCGCTACCAGTACCGATACTATTTACAGCGGTGTTAATGCCAACGATGTCGCAGTTACTAATACTGATAATGACACCCAAGGCATTACTGTCACTCCCATCACTGGATTAACAACGACAGAAGCAGGGGGGACGGCTACTTTTACGGTAGTTCTAAATAGCCAGCCTACAGCAGATGTCACTATTGGGACGACATCGGATAACATGGCTGAAGGTACTGTAAATAAACCGAGTTTAACTTTCACTCCGGCTAACTGGAATACTCCCCAAACCGTCACTATCACCGGAAGAAATGACCGTGTAGTAGATGGGAATGTGGCATACAACATTGTCACCGCTGCTGCTACCAGTACCGATACTAATTACAGCGGTGTTGATGCTTCAGATGTCGCAGTTACTAATACTGACAACGACACCAAAGGTATTATCGTCACTCCCACCAGTGGTTTAACAACGACGGAAGCGGGGGGAACTGCTACTTTTACGGTAGTTCTAAATAGCCAGCCTACAGCAGATGTCACTATTGGGACGACTTCCAATAGAATGGCTGAAGGTACTGTAAATAAACCGAGTTTAACTTTCACGTCGGCAAACTGGAATATTCCCCAAACCGTCACTGTTACCGGAGTAGATGACTTAGTAGTAGATAGGAACACTGCCTACAACATTGTCACCGCACCCGCTACCAGTACCGATACTATTTACAGCGGTGTTGATGCTTCAGATGTCGCAGTTACTAATACTGACAATGACACCGCGCCTCCTGATATCAGCGCTCTTTATTTAGGCTTCAACAAGCTGCAACAGTCCCTGACCAACAATCTGGCGGCTCAAATCCCGGTGGTGGGTGATAAACTCAACGCCATTGCCCCTGATTTTCTAAACAGTATTAATAGCAGGCTAATCACCGACCTGCAAGCCACGCCAAACTTGGATAAGGTGAAGTTTCAAGATACTATCAAGACTTCTCTTGGCAAAGACTTCCCCAACCTGAAAATTACGGGTTCAGTTGGGGCAAACGGAGAAGCTAAAGTTCTGGTTAACCTGAGCAAAGAGTACACCAAAACGCTGACACTCGATGCCAATTTGGGGCTGCCGGCGCTGGGATTAAATACTCAGGGGAATGCCAACGCCACATTCAAGTACGGATTGGACTTGGGATTGGTTCTGAATCAGAATGGCATCTTCTTTGATACAACCAATACAAAGCTTGCCCTCGGTGCTGAAGTAGGCTTAGCCAATAATTTTACGGGCAAAGCCAATCTGGGTTTCTTCCAACTCGATCTGGCAAACAACGGCGCTAACCCGACTAAAATTAGGGGTGATTTTAATGCCTCCCTGAAAGATTTAACCCCCGCCCAAGGAGGGATCAATGACGGGCGGCTGACCTTCAATGAACTGAGTATTGGCAAACTCTCCGACTTGATTGGTACGAGTTTAGACACCAAAGCCAACCTCGGCCTGAGTGCAAAAACCAGCGTTAATGGCAGTGCTGCGATTCCGTCCTTCAACTTTGACCTCAACGCAGCTTTCCCGGTGCTGAAATACGAAAACGATAAGTGGAGCGGCCCCAAAAAACCCAGTGTTCAATTCAAGAATATGCAGCTTGACTTGGGGAGTTTTGTCACGAATTTGGCGAAACCTGTTATTACCAAAGTCAATGAAGTTGTTAAGCCAGCTAGTCCTATCATTAATGCACTCAACAGCGATATTAAACCGCTGTCTGAATTCAATGCTATCAGGAGTTTGTTTGACCAAAACGGTGATGGCAAGGTCACGCTGGTCGAAGCAGGTGCCAAGTTGGCAGGCAAAAAAATTGATACTCAATTCCTAGATGGCCTTCAGTCTATCGGCAAGGCTAGTGATTTACTCAAAGATATTTCCTCTAAAGATAGCAACATTGCTATAGACCTGGGTGACTATGCGATAGATTTCGACGCCACCAATCCCACGGCTGATACCAAAACTGCTAAGACAACTAAAACCAAAACAGCGCCATCTCCTACTGACCAAGCTAAATCGAAGTCCAAGGGCAAGACTCAAGAGTTGCTGACGCTCTTTCAAAAGATGCCTGGGCTGAGTTTTCCTATCTTGAGCGATCCTCAAGCTGCCATCGACTTGCTGATGGGTAAACCGGATGTCACCCTGTTCGCCTATAAAGTGCCGAAGCTAGACTTTAAGTTCACAATTGACCAAACGTTTCCTATCTACTCAATTCCCGTTGTAAATGTAGGTGTAAACGGCAAGTTAGAAGGAAACTTTGAAGCTAAAGCTAACTTTGGGTTCGGCTTTGATACTTCTGGACTTTCTCAATGGAAACAATCTGGCTTTAAGGCCTCAGATGCCTCTAAAGTTCTCGATGGCTTCTACGTGAGCGATCGCCAAAATGCGGATGGTACGGGGCCGGACGTTAATGAACTCAAGCTCAAAGCTAGTATTAAGGCTGGGGGCGGGGTTGATGCTAAAGTGGCAAGAGCTTATCTGACGGGCGGAATTGAGGCGAATGCTAAGTTTGACTTGCTCGATGTCGGTGAAGACCAAAGCAAGGGCACTAGCGGCGATGGCAAAATTCGTGCCTCAGAAATTACTTCCCGCATCAGCAACCCGCTGAGCCTGTTTGAAATCAATGGTGATGTCAAAGCCGCCCTAGATTTTAAGGCTGAGTATTACAGGCCCTTTAGCTGGAAAACAGCTTACGAGAAACGCCTTGGTGAAATGAAACTGGCCGATTTCCGGGTGGGAACTGGTTCGACCCGCAAGAGTCGGGCCATTGACGGTTACATAACGGGTGGGCAAGTCTTCTTTGATGCCAACTTCAATGGGGTGCAAGATGATAATGAACCCTTCGCCTTTACTAACCCGGATGGCAGCTTCGACCTCACAATAGAACTAGAAAAGTTTGACAAAAATCAGGATGGCAACATCGACTATACCGAAGGCAAAATTATTATGGCCAACGGGATAGATATCTCGACCTATTTGCCTCTAGACACTCCGTTGTCTTCTACTCCAGAATCGACAGTGGTAACTCCTTTAACAACGGTTATCGCTGCGTTAGCCCAGCAAGGAACTAACCCTGAAACGGCCCAAACTCAGGTGAAATTGGCTCTGGGATTGCCGTCAGGAGTTGACTTGGGCAGCTACGATCCTCTGGAGGCGATCGCCAATGGTGACGCGAATGGTGTATCGGTGTTTGGCTCGATGATTCAGGTGCAAAACACCATTGTCCAAGTGGCGAAATTCATTGATGGAGTTTCCTCTTCGTCGCTGACGCTAGGGAATGTTGTAACAGGAACGATTGCCGAGACCCTCAAAGCTGGCACTCCGGTTGACTTGAGCAAGGTAGAGACAATTCAGGCAATTCTACAGGGTGCGATCGCTGCGGCTGCCACGCAAGACAGCAATCTCAACACAGAGCCGTTAGCCAGGGTCGCCTCGGCTGCTGCACAAGTAATGGCCCTGGGCAATCAACTCATTCAGGAACTCGTCGCTAGCGGTCGCCCATTAAGTGAGATCGCCACGGAAATTACCAAATTGCAGCCAGTATCAGTTGGTCAAATCGCAGTCGGACTGGCGGAATTGGCAGCGGGAACCAAGACTATCGAGCAGTTCCTCGCCGACAACACCAAAGAAAAGATCCTGGAGAAGATGGGACAAGTGAGTGTGAATGACCCCACCGTTCGCCCCACCTTCGAGACGATTGACCCCAAAGACCTGCTCGTTCCTTTGGAACCTACCTCTAGCGAACTCGGCACCGGAATCGCCACCGAAACCCCAACAGCGATCGATCCGGCCCCATCAGGAACCCCGACACCATCAGGAACCCCGACACCATCAGGAACCTCGACACCATCGGAAACACCAACTCCCACGCCAATAACTAATAACCTCTCAGGCGATGACTGCATCTGCGACCAAATTACCTATCCCAACTTAAACCGACCCAACTCTGTTGAAAACACCATCCTCGGCGCATCCGGCCTTCAAATAGGCACTGCCCAAAACGATGAATTACTAGGTAGCAATGCTGCCAACATATTCGAGGGCAAATCCGGGGATGACAACTTATACGGTGGCGCCGATAATGACATTATTAATGGCAACCAAGGCAATGACTTCATCGCCGGAGGCAAAGATGAAGATACTCTCTACGGAGATGAAGGAAGCGACATCATCCTTGGCGAGTCTGGTAACGATTTAATCTTTGGAGGCAAAGGCAATGACTTCTTACATGGTCGCGAAGGTATGGACATCCTTTATGGCAACAAAGATGATGACTTCATCGATGGTGGCAAGGATAATGACACCTTATATGGAGGCAAAGGTAATGACACCTTGCTTGGCAGTCAAGGTGATGACAATCTGTTTGGACAGCAGGGAAATGATATTATCTGCGGCGGTGAAGGCAATGACTTAATCAACGGTGATGAAGGAGCAGATATCCTGGGAGGGTGTGCCGGAAATGATACTCTTTACGGAGACCTAGATAACGATACTCTCACTGGTGGGAAAGGAGCCGATATCCTTGATGGAGGCATGGGCAATGATAGTTTGATTGGCGGTAGTGGCAACGATATCTTTGCCTTAAAAGCCGGTCAAGGATTTGATATAATAGCTGATTTTACCGTCGGTCAAGATTTGATTGGATTAGGTGGTGGTTTGAGTTTTGGACAGTTAGAAATAACTCAAAACACTCAGGGAACTATCATCAAAAACCTCTTGACAGGGGAGCAGTTAGGTGTGATGGTTGGAGTGAGTGCGAATGCGATTACATCTGCTAATTTCCGGCTGATTTAGGGAAAGAAGGAAAAGTACGATCGCCCATTCGATACAAAAGGGCGATCGCACTTCTACCAATTTTAAAAGAACTAGCAAAAATTTAATGATTATTCATACTTCCTGCCGCGCCACTGAGTAGGCTGATTCAACGCAGAAATTAGAATTCGCAAAAACGCCAACGGATCGGCTAAAGGTGACAGCCAAAACAGCCATTTACCGGATGCCCCAGTTGTATCGTAGGAAGGTGCGATCGCCAAACACAAAGCCGATCGCACCGCAACCAAAAATACATTCAATCCCAACAGCCAAAAGTGCGGAAAGACACCAACCGGCGGCAACGAACCAAACAGCAAATAGGACAACACAATCGGCGCCGGCAAACCTTGAACCGCCAGCAACAGCCACAAATCGCCCCAAATTTGACCGCCAGAAGCAGCATCTTTCAAATCGAGCGATCGACCCCATTCATTCCAAGTCTCGATCGCCCCCTCATACATCCGCACCTTCAACACTTTTGCCCCATCCAAAAAGCCCACCTTAAAGCCCTTAGCAGCCGCATAGCGAGCCAGAGTCACATCATCGCAAAACGAACCCCTCGCGACTTCATAGCCCCCTAATGCCACCAAAACATCGCGCTTACACAAGAAACACTGACCGTTCGCCATCACCCGTTCCGGCACATCCCCACCAGTCCCCGTCGGCCCGAACCGATAAACCAAAGTCATTAACAAAGCAGGTTGCAGCCACAACTCCCCCGGATACTTGAGGATAAACTGCGGCGACAGCGAAATCAAATCGTAATTTCCAGCTTTCGCTGTTTTGAGTAAACTCGCAATCAAACCCGGATGCGGCACAGTATCGGCATCGATGCCCAAAATCCACTCGCACTTCTCGGAACTTGCCAAAAAACCCGCATTCAGCGCCCAGGGACGCCCTACCCAACCCGCCGGCAGCGGATCGTCGTTTATCAAGCGAAACCGTGGGTCTTTTTGTGCGGCTGCTTTGACTAAATCTCCGGTTCCGTCTACTGAATAGCTGTCAACCACGATCGCTTCTCGGAGTTCGTAACTTTGGCGGCTTAATCCTTCCAAACAAGGCGAAATGCGATCGGCTTCGTTCAAAGTTGGTACTACCGCAGTACAAGCGCCCAACAAATCCAACGTCGGCGCATCGGGTTCCAGGGGTGGGATGCGCGATGGGCCTTTAATTAAGCGCGACATCAGAATGGCTGCAGCGGGCAATTGCAGCAGCAGGAATGCGACAGCGATGATACTTGTCAGCGGTTGGGAGAACAGGTGAGGGGCGATCGGCAAAACCATATTATTAAAGAATTGAAGAATTGGGAATGACTGACTGGATATGGGTGGGCAGCTTATTTACAGTTCATTTTTTTGTAAGTAGTATCAATTTAAAAATTTAATAAAATTTTGACCTCAAACATATTACAGGAATTGCGAATGAAAAAATCGCCGCTGAAAAACCCGGTTTCTTGTAGAAACCGGGTTTTTAAACTAGCTCAAAATTTAGTGTAAATTTTTGCTAAATCAGCCGCAGTTACTTGCTAGTAACTCACTTACGCAAAACGCCCACGGGTTGAGGTGGAATTTCAGCCGCGATCGCAGATGTCTCCAAAGACGGCATTGTTTCGGTTACGTCACCTGCTGCGGGTTTAGCGATCCAGCTTAACGCGATCGCCGGAACTACGCCCAGAAGCACCGCTAGCGATGTCGGGAACCAGAACCGAGAATCCAACGAAGTTACAGTGATAATTGCTCCGAAAGCAAAGTTTACCAAATAAACAATTAAGGGCAAACCCAATTCCGATCGCTCTAATTTAATCGGGGTTTTTCTCCACAAGAAAGCTGCTACAGACATAAATAGCGCCCCCGTACCCATCCAGCCGGCTAAATTGCGGTAAGGCATCCCAAAGAAAGCCCCAAGTTCCTCAAACTCCCAAAAAGGCACAGAAGTTTGACTCATCGCCGGATCTAGTACAAAATCCCAAGCTGTTAGCAGCAAAGCACCAAGGGCGATCGCCCCTACTTGGCGCACCCAGTTGAGTTCACTTTTACCGCCAGCTACTCCAGCGCGAGCAATTACATAGGAAACCAGTCCCAGATAAAACCACGAAAGGGGAATTGTAAACGGAACCAGCCCTGCAATTTTGTAACCCAAACCGCTCAAATAGTGGTAGTGGCCGAAGGGAAAACCCGTACTCGTTCCCAACAACTCGCTACTCAAGGACAAAAACACAGAAGGCACTAAAAAAGCCAGAGTTGCACCCAAACCCAACGTCCGCAAGGCATAGAGAGCAACCGCTGCAGCACCAAAGATGATATAAACTACTCCACCCCCAGCCATCCCCCACTGGAATAGCGTTTGCCCTGCTGGTGGCAAACTCATCACCAATTCGGGACGGGGTAAAATCAGCAGCAACCCTGCCAATCCAAAAGCCATTGACAAGACGTGGGCAATCAGGCAAAAGCGCTCAGCAATCAAAAGTTGCTTCATGGGACTCCTCGAAAAAATATTAGATGCAGAAAGCACTCTTAACAGTTTACAAACTTTAACAAAAAACCAACTGCATTTGAGTCAGTTGTCAGTTGTCTGTTGACTGCAAGCCCGATGCCCCATTCCCGATGCCCCATTCCCCTTAAATTACTGCCAATTGCCCACTAGCACGAAAGGTGCCCAGAAATACGGGTTCTGATACTGTTGGTTTTTCAGCAGCGTTAATTGAGCGTTGCGGAGGGCTTCAGCTTTGCTGGTTTTAGAAGAAGCAAGCTGCCGGTAAAACTCAGTCATAAAGATAGCTGTAGATTCGTCGTTGACTTGCCAAAGGGTGGCGGCGGTGCTGCGGGCACCCGATCGAATTGCGGCCCCGGCCAAACCCAAAGCCGCGCGGTTATCGCCCGAAGCAGTTTCGCAAGCACTCAAAACCAAAAGTTCTATCGCCTGTTGTTTCTCACCAGTGCGGGCTCGCAGCAGTCGATCGAATTCCTTAACATTCACTTTCTGATCCCAAGTCACAATAAAAGTATCCGCCGCGTTCGAGCTAAACTGACCGTGAGTTGCCAAATGGACGATCGGGTAAGACACCGCTTTAATTCGATCTTGCAACCGCCCGCTGACAAAATCTTCATTCAGCAGCGAACTCGCCGGCATCTCGGCTGCAATTTGTTCAACTTCCTCCTTCACCCCCGGCAAAGCCGAGAAGCCTTGACGCGCTTCCGAGAGGGCAGCGGTGAGCACTTTTAACTTGACTTTGTTCAGCGGTTTCGGTGCTAGCAGTTGCAATCCCGGCGCCAAAGCAATACTGTATTTTTCTACCAAAAACTTTTCACCGTCGTGGAGCACGGCCATCGGCAGATTTCGCAAATAACCGTCGAGCACAAATACCAGGGTTTTAATCCCGCTAGCAGTCAAATCCGCTTCCGCAGGGCGGATTAACCAGTCATAAACCTGTTCAACGGGTCGCCTCCTGTCGCGGGGGAAAGCAGCAGGCCGGATGACATTTTTGGCTTGTCTGAAGGCAGTTTCCAACTCGGTTTGAGACTTCTTCGTAGCGTAGCGGCGGAGGGGTTTGCCGGGAATTGACAGAATTACCTCCAAACGATCGCTCAAAATAATCGGATAAATCACCGCCGCCGTCGGATCGATTTCCTCGATCGACTTTGGTTTAGCATCAGCGCAAGCATCCCGAAAAAAGTTGTCCAATTCCGCCAACTGCAAAGATTCCACCGTTTGGCGCGCCAGTTTCAATTTAGCTTGACTGGGAGATTCCTCTTGCAAAAGCAGCCCGACTAATTCCCGATAAACTGGTTCGGCACTTTCCCGAAACGAAAATTGGACTTCGGGATTGACTGTCACCAAATCGCCCCGCAAAGAAGACAGTACATTCACAGCTTGAGTATATTGAACGATCGCCCCTTCTGTATTTCCCTGAGCTTTCTCAATCCGTCCCAGTTGCCAAAACAATTGGTAAGCAATATCGGGAGATTGAAACGTCGGTGCTAAACTCAAAGCCTCAGTTGTGAGATTTGCCGCTTTCTGATACTGCTGTTGGATTTCCGATAGTTTGCCTTTAGCTGCCAGAATATAAGCTTGTATTCGTTTGTCGCCCAAACTGTTTGCTGGTTCGACAGAGCGATCGAGCATTGTGTCAATCTCCCTTAAACTCAAAGTTTTCGCAGGCGACTGAGCTAATTTCATCAAGCTTTGAGCTAGATTAATTTGAGCGTAAAGTCCGGCGCGATTCGACCCAAATTGAGCGACTTGAGGTTCGATGGAACGCCACAAAACCTCTGCCTTAGACCAATCTTGGCTATCGACCAACAAACTCAATTGGTTTAACTTTGCCTGAATTTGTAAAAGTGAGCGCTCCGGCATCGCCTGGGCAGATCGAGCATAATACTCTAGGGCAAAGCGTTCCCAATCAGCCCGCTGTTCGGGTGTCAAACCCGGTTTATTGCTTTTAGCCCGTACCGTATTGCCCAGATTGAGATAAATTGCAGCCTCCTCTGGTCGGGAACCTAATTTTTGGGCTGCTTCGAGTCCAACCGACAGCAAATCCTGCGATCGTTCCAGTTGCCCCAAAACCCGCAGCACCCGCCCTAAAGCATGAATTGCCCGGACTTGTTCGAGAGAAACTGGCTGATTTTTCAAAGTTTCCAAACTCGCCGTCGAAATTTCGCAAGTTTGGTTTTCCAGCTTGAAAGAAGCTAACAGCATTTTGCAAGCTCTGGGGTAAAGTCCAAGAATTTCCCAAGCCCGACTTTGATTAATTTGAACTTGAACAAGTTGGGGTTTTCTATCAATTTGCTCAAAAATTTTAGCAGCTTGCGTCCAAATATCGATCGCATCTTGAGTCTGACCACGTTCGAGCTGCAACTGTCCTTGAATGTTGAGAGTTTCAGCCAAAATCCGCTGCTGTTCGGGAGTTTTTGCCTGTGTTCGCACAACGGACAAACTCGAATTTACAGCTTTTTCTGCTTCTTCCCAAAGCGCCAACTGCCCATAGGTTGCAGCTAAATTGCTCAAAGCTGTGGCGCGATCGAGATTTTCGCCTTTTGCCTCAAACTGCGCTGCCGCTTGCTGCAACAGCGGTACAGCGTCCGAAAAACGTTCCTCTTGGTAAAGAGTTCGAGCTTGCCGGACAAGCTGCACCGCTGGTGGTGGATTAACCTGAGCAACTCCGGGAGGAATCGCAACTGCTAGCAGACAGGAAATCACAAATAACAGAATTACTTGCCGGAGCGATCGGGTAAACTTCATATTTAAAAAATAAAATTACAGCGGCAGCCACACATACTAACTAACCCAAATCCATCTTATTCTTTATCTGCGTTAATCAGCCTACATCTGCAGATAAAAAAAACCAATTTCAACGCGGCACACAACCAGAATTCTGCCGAGGATTGCGAGAGTCAGCAGCATTACCCGGATTATATCCAACAAGAGTTACCTCCCCTTTCGCATTCACCACCCAACCTTGCGCCGGAACAACTTCCTCTTGCCGAATGCCTTTTTCCCTCGAACCTCTTCCCCCCTCGATCTCAATCCCTTCTTCTTGATTCCCTCTTCGTGCCTCTCCCACCCACGGCAACGGCGCTGCCGCACTGCTGAGAACATCATTAGGACTTGGTGGCACTCCTCCTTTCCCAGTGATGGTAAACTCGCTCTCTGCCCTTCTGATGCAGGGATTTGCTGCAATTAACGCAGCGGAATCGACCACATTTTGCGGCAGTTCCACTAAACCTTGAGCGGGATTCACCCCAGAAGAACTAAATGTTACAGTACCTTGCAAAGCCGGGCCGCTACTTTGGGAAATCGCCGCAATATCGCTGGTAGGAATTAAAGATGTAGGACTTACTTGCAACGCTGCAAATTGAGCATCTGTTAATCCCAAAGTCGCTCGAACCTGTTCGCGAGTGACTGACGTAAACCCAAAAACATTGGGGACATTAATATTAACGCGACCACCTTGGGCCGATCGCGCATTAGCAGTAATATCGCTATTTTCGTTGGGGAGAGTCACCAGAATATCGCTTTTAATGTTGATATTGCCACCATCTGACATACTTGCATCAGTTGTAATTCTGCTGCCTCGGCGCAACTGAATATCCCGTGCTTCGAGGTTAATATTGGCTCCTGCACCGGATTCAGTTCTACCGTCAATGCTGCTTTGATTGTCAAGGGAAATTGCATCTGCTTTCACGTTAATGTTACCAGCCCGTGCTGAACCCAAAGCTTGCAGATTAAGTGTTCCCCCATTGCGAAGAATCAATTCCCCGACATTTAGATTCAACGAACCTCCGTTAGCGGTAGCATTGGGATTTCTAACGCGAGATGCAATCCCAACGGAAGTTTGAATTTGACTGTTAAATTCACCTTGACCCCCATTACCAATAACCTCTACACGCCCCGCATCAATAGTAATGCTTCCGGCATCTCCTTTGCCTAAAGATGCAGTAGAAATAAGTCCCCCATCCCGGAGAATTACTAAAGGTGTAGAAATGTTCATACTCCCTCCCCGAGCAGCAGAGTTCGTATCAGCGGAGATGAAACTAGGATTCCGACTGCCATTCGCCAAAACTCCAGAAATACCCTCTAGTCTGACTGACTCCGTAGCTTTAATTGTTAAATTACCTCCTGGCCCCCCAGTTGTATTCAAGGGTTGGTTGCCCACAACGGATCCGCTAGATAAACTAATTCCGCCCCCTTCAGAGATCCTCAACCGCTTCGTGTCAATATTAATGTCTCCGGCTTTCCCATTAATGCTGATTGCGGTTGCACCAATCAAGGTTGCTACGGGACTTCGAGCCGGAGTCCGCAGCACTTCTACTGATTCCGAAGCTTTAATGTTGATATTCCCCGATGGTGCTTCACTGCGAGTGGTGCTGACGATCGCACTGCCATCGCGTATGATAAAACGTTCTCCCTCAAAGCTGATATTTCCTCCCGTACCCGTACTCCCCGCGAGTGTGCCGGTGTTGATCCCTGAACCTACCAGATCGAAAACCCTGGCACGGAGGGTCATATTTCCGGCGTTGCCAGCACCTAATGTAGCGCTACCCGATACGGTTCCATTGTCGATCAGCAGTTGTCCCGTATCGATTAAGATGTTTCCCGCATCTCCCATGCCAGCAGTGCTAGTTTCCAGCAGAATCTGTGGGTCAAAAGGGTTGATTCCTCCAGAGATTGTATAATTTTTGACAAAGTTTTGAAAGCTCTCAAATCCAATCCCGATCAGTTCTACTGAATCGGTAGCGCGGATATTGATAGCGCCTCCAGCGCCACTTCCGGCTGTCAGCGTGGAAATTTGCGCCCCACCTTCGGCCCGTAAATTTTGGGCGTTAATGTCGATGCCCCTACCATCGATATTTCCCAAAGTCAGTGCATAAATCCTGCCATTTTTGAGGTTGACATTTCCACCTCGAATATCGACTTTGCCGCCACCGATTCCACTGGTATTGAGCGCTGAGCCGTTGGTTATTTCAATATTACCCAAGTTGGAAATCTTGTCATAGTTTAAACTTAATCCCAAGGGCGTTGTCCCCAATCCAACTATCCCCGGACTAGCAACGCTACCCAGCAAAATTTGTCCGGTAGATGCAGTGACACTTCCCTGATTTAATTCAATATCTCCCCCCACTAAGGCGATAGTTTGTCCGGGAGCAACTGCTAAGCCCATGTTATTGAAAATCGGCGGAATCTTTGGGGGTAATTGTGGTAAATTCAAGGCGGGCGCTGTTGAATTGTTAATGATTTTTCCGGGATTTTCTCGAAAGTTTAAACCGATTGGTATATTGACATTTAACAGCGGTACTG
>NZ_JAUBQN010000099.1:0-3615 GCF_036701295.1 Microcoleus harperi Pol14_C6
TGAAGTTTGTTCGCCATATTGAATTGCCTCTACTTTTACCCTATATTTTAGTGTACCTTCATAGTGAATTGGTATAAGCGGTTGAAAATCCTGTTTGCTCTTGCTCTGGTTCAGTAGCTGTTGTCCTTGTGGCGATTCTAGAGAAACTAAAGTTTTGGGAAGTGGTAGTCGCCCAACAGAAGGTGGCGAGAAGGCTTTCCAGGTAAAAACGCTTAAACCTGTGCCGAAGATTACTAGAATACCCCCTCCAGCTTTTATTAGTCGCGATCGCCATCGGTCATTGCCAGCCGTTTGATTTAAGTCCATATCTTAATCTCTCCCAAGAACAGTTGTGTGAAAAAAGTCTCAGTCAGAATTTGTCGTTGAATAATTAAACATTACAATGCCTAAACCTTGGCATCTGGTTAGTAGCTCTGGTAACTATCGGCTTTGCTTGGGACATCATTATAGCAAGTCTTTTTAGGGTTAAACTTTCCTTATAACTAAGGAAAAATGTCAGTGTTATAAAGCGGTCTGAAAAACTTAGATTCTGTAATATAATTTTGAAATCTCTGCTGTCTCACTCTTCTTGCATCATGCCGCCAATGCCAACAGTCACAGTCAAGTCAGGATACAAGCCACAATCTATCGATACCAGCATTGAAGTTGACGTGCTGATGTTTCAGCTATTGCGACAGTTAACGCCCTAACAAAAATACAGCGGACTGGCGCTTTTAATCAAGCGGTGCGAAGGCTGGCAATATCTGGAATAAAGAACCAGTATCCCAATGCTACTGAGGCAATAGTTCGGCAAGAATTTATTAAAAGGTGCTTGGGTGCTGAGTGGATAAAAGTTTTATCAGACAGTAAAGATTGGGGTGAACTCGTGATTGCAGATCCGATCGAATTAGCGCAAAAAATAGCCAGCATCTTGCTATTGCTGAATATTCCTTATGTAGTGGGAGGTTCAGTAGCAAGTTCGCTGTTGGGAGAAAACAGATCTACGCAAGACTTAGACTTAGTGATTGACCTGGAATCGCGAACAGCACAGAGGTTAATTGATGCCATGTCCGGCGAGTTTTACATCAGCGAGTCGGCGGTGACTGAAGCGATTGCCAATTCAAGAACAGCACCCCGCGAATCATCGTTCAATGTCATCTATTTGCCTTCTAGGTCGAAAGCGGATATTTTTGTGATGGGCAGCGATGACCCTTTTTCGACTTCCGTGATGAGCCGTCGCCAGCTTCACCCTGTTAGCGGTTTAACAGAAGAGGGAATTTACATCTATTCGTCCGAAGATATCGTTCTGCAAAAACTCAGTTGGTACCAACTAATTCCTGGCGGTTCCCAAAAGCAGTGGAGGGATGTGTTGGGAGTTTTGAAGGTGCAAGGGGAACGACTCGATCTAGCTTACTTAAACCAGTGGGTTCTTACACTCCCACTAACAGGTTTACTTGACGAGGCGCTGCTTCAATCAGGATATTAAGAGTCGGCAATTTATAATGAAACAAAACAAACAACAGCTTGCTATTGCTAAGAAAATCCAAAAATGGATTCAAGCCACCCAAGAAGTTGAAAAAGCTCGATTTGCCATACCGATAACCAGGCTGACGAGTATCAAAAGTTTGTGCGCTGATGAAGTCGCAGCCGAAAAGTTTGCGTTCTACATTGCTCGACTGGTGCTGCAGCAGATGGATCTGGCGAATTGTCCAGAACATTTCACGGATGAAGAATGGCAGCAGCAAAAACAATTAGTGGGTGAAGCGCTCGCGCTGATGGACAGTTACCGAGAAAACCCTAGTTACGAAAGCCGACAATCTCTGAAAAGCTTATTGAGAGACATTGATGGCTTGCAAGGGGATGACTACCGCAATTTTAGGTGGACAACGGTGCGCTTTGTCTGCAGCGGAGATTTACTAAAGCTAGAGTATGCGCTGCGGTGTTTCGTAGAGCCAGATTTTCCCTATTGGGCTTATAAACTAGCTAGAGAATATGTAGAAGGTTATGGATTGCAGTCGGGTTCGGGTATCGTTGCTGAATCCGTACCCAGGTTGTTAGAAGTCGCAGAATTTTGGTGTCAGTATTATTTCGATCGGAGTTTGAACGAGAAATTTCCCGATGGGGGCGATCGCTGCGTTCGACCCAACCCGTGAGAATTTTCAGCAGATTGAGGGTTTGTTAAGCCTGCAACCCCTAATATTGTCCAACTTGCCATTAAACTAAATATCGCCCGAGTCACCGTCATACAGCGCGATCGCACAAATTTATCTCTTAAGCGTGATTGTGCTTTGCTGCGCCTGCTGTTGGGTAATGCTTTGAGACGAAACGAAGTTAGTCAGTTGAGCGTTCGTGACTGTGAGTCGGCCAGTAAGACATTGCGGATTCTGGGCAAGGGAGACGGCACTCACTCGGAAGTAGTTGACTTGGGAACGGCGACGGTTCGAGCCAGAAGCCGATGATTCGACGTGAAGGAGCGATCGAAATCTATGATTTCTCCGATGCAAAACATAAAGGAACGTTGGATACGTAATGATTAATTATTCCCCATGAAGAAACTCAGCATTGACTCTGATAATAAAATATGCAATTGCAACAACGACTGACTGAGATCGACCTTGATGCCTATTTTCAACGAATTGGCTATAGTGGTGACTGCTCGCCCAGGCTGACAACGTTACAGGCAATTCATCAACGGCATTCCCAAACGATCGCCTTTGAAAACCTCAATTCACTCCTAAAACAACCTGTGAAGCTGGATTTAGCATCCTTGCAACAAAAACTAATCAACGAGGGACGGGGTGGCTATTGTTTTGAGCAAAATTCACTGTTGCGGGCTGTTTTGCTTGCTCTTGGCTTTCAGGTAACGAATCTAGCAGCTCGTGTGCTGTGGAATTTGCCATCCGGGACGATCGCACCTCGCAGCCATATGGTGCTGTGGGTCAATATTGATGGAGAGCCATACATTGCAGATGTGGGATTCGGAGGATTAACGCTTACCGCGCCGCTTGCTTTGACACCGGATATTGAACAACCTACATCTCATGAACCATTTCGATTGATCGCAACCGATCGCAGCTACATTATGCAAGCATATATCAAGCAGGAGTGGAAATCCCTTTACAGATTCGATCTTCAGGAGCAAGAATTACCCGATTATGAGGTGAGTAATTGGTACGTTTCAACTCATCCCAACTCGATTTTTGTTACTAACTTGATGGTGGCAAAACCGGATTCCAATTGTCGTTATGCCTTGTGTAACAATCAGTTTACGGTGCATTATTTGGATGGTCGAACAGAACACCGCGTCCTTTCAACGGTTGCAGAGTTACGCGCTACCCTTGAGAATGTTTTTTGTCTCAACCTGGGAGCGATCGCCGAGATCGAGCGGATGTTACAGCAATTAATTGAGCGATCGCGTGCGGTGACCTAACTATTCTCTCGGTTAACGGTTAATCATAGTTTTTTCTGAAGGGATTGTATTGCTGTAAAAACTCCCGGATAAAATAAACAGAGTTACCGATTACTGCTATTAGGAAGTATATCCTAATAGCTATAAGCTCTATAGCAATCCTAAATCAATTGTAAAATATATGGTTTCACCAATCCTGATTAACTTGGTATTAATTTAGGCTTTTT
>NZ_JAUBQN010000043.1:0-54917 GCF_036701295.1 Microcoleus harperi Pol14_C6
TGAAACCTTGGGTAGGATTTTGGTTGCGGATTCAAACAGAATCATACTCAGGTTAGGCCACAGTAAGCAAGCGGTAAGTTAAGCTCTTAATTTGTGCGCTGGTAGAATTTCTTTGATTGATTTGCCCAAGTAATGACAGGATGACTCAAAATGCCCGATCCAAAAATAGCGAGTTCATCGCCAAATGCCAGAGATTCTGTCAGGGTGGAGTTAGTGGAGTTTTTATCT
Source organism: Microcoleus harperi Pol14_C6 (assembly GCF_036701295.1). Lineage (NCBI taxonomy): Bacteria > Bacillati > Cyanobacteriota > Cyanophyceae > Oscillatoriales > Microcoleaceae > Microcoleus > Microcoleus harperi. The sequence goes on from NZ_JAUBQN010000043.1 coordinate 229, forward strand.
TATCTTCGCAGTCTAGATATTAATATTTTTGTTGAGGACTCTCGCCTGCGCTGCAACGCGCCCGAAGGAATTCTTACACCCGAACTGCGCGCCGAAATTTCTCAGAGAAAAGCCGAAATTGTTTCATTTTTAAAAGCAGCTAATCGTACTTCTAGTTTTACTTCTACACCGATTGTTCCGAGGGGGCGGGACGGAAATCTACCGCTTTCCTTTGCACAGCAGCGCTTGTGGTTTCTCGACCAATTAGTACCGAACAATCCTTTTTATAATGTTCCTGCAGCATTGCGTTTGACAGGTTCGCTCAATTTTTCGGCGCTGCAACAAACCTTCAATGAAATTGTGCGCCGTCACGAAGCTTTACGCACGACTTTAGCATTAGTTTCGGGTCAACCTGTTCAGAGAATAGCTGCTGCTTTCCATCTTCCGATTAATGTAGTGGACTTGCGAAGTTTGCCAAAGGAATCTCGACAAACTGAAGCAAACCGGCTCACGGCCCAGGAAGCTCAACACTCTTTCAATTTGTCTAAGGACTTGTTGCTGCGAATCACATTATTGCAGTTAGATGATGCCGAATATTTACTAATGCTGAATATGCACCACATTGTCTCCGATGGTTGGTCTATCGGAGTGCTAATTCAGGAATTAGGCGCACTTTACACGGCATTTGCTAGCGAAAAACCTTCGCCTTTACCGCCTTTGTCGATCCAGTATGCTGATTTTGCCAAATGGCAGCGTGAATGGCTGCAAGGGGAAGTTTTAGAAACGCAGCTTGCTTACTGGCGGCAGCAGTTAAACGGCATTTCTATGCTAAATTTACCTGCGGATCGACCCAGACCAGCAATTCAAAGTTACCGAGGCAAAAGGCAATTTTTGCAACTGCCAAAACAACTGAGCGAGGCTTTAGAAACGTTGAGCCAGCGCGAAGGAGTGACGCTGTTTATGACAATGCTGGCAGCTTTTAAAACGTTGCTTTACCATTACGCGCAGCAAGAAGATATTGTTGTAGGTTCGCCGATCGCCAATCGCAACCGCAGTGAAATTGAAGCATTAATCGGTTTTTTTGTCAACAGTTTGGTACTGCGTACAGATTTGTCGGGAAATCCAACTTTTCGGGAACTGTTAAACCGAGTCAAAGAGGTAGCATTAGGAGCTTACGCTCACCAAGATTTGCCGTTTGAGAAGTTAGTAGAAGAACTGCACCCCGATCGCGCGTTGAACCAAAATCCCTTATTTCAGGTGGCGTTTGCGCTGCAAAACGCGCCGGGGAATCCGTTAGAATTGCCAGAATTAACACTGAGCCCGCAGCAGTTAGATGTGGGTACAGCGCGGTTTGATTTGGAGTTTCATTTGTGGGAGCGATCGTCCAACAGCTCGGGAAGCAACCAATCGCCCAGCAATAAGCTGTGGGTTGATAGCTCTGGGGGCATCAGCGGCATGGTTATTTACAGCGCCGATTTATTTGATGAAGCTACGATTGCGCGCCTGATCGGGCATTTTCAAACTCTGTTAGAAAGCATTGTGGCAAATCCCGAAGAGCGAATTGCCAACTTGCAATATTTGAGCGCTCAAGAGCGCTATCAGTTGTTAGTTGAATGCAACAATACTCAGGCGGATTATCCGCAAGATTTGTGCATCCATCAGCTATTTGAAATGCAGGCGGCTCGGACACCGGATGCGGTGGCGCTGGTATTTGGAGAGGAGCAAGTCACCTATCGAGAGCTAAATCTCCGCAGCAACCAACTAGCACGTTATTTGCAAAAAATGGGGGTTGGGGCGGAAGTTTTAGTCGGGCTTTGCTGCGGGCGATCGCTCGATCTGATTGTGGGGATGTTGGGTATCCTGAAAGCGGGAGGAGCTTACTTAATTTTAGATCCGAGCTATCCTGCTGAGCGATCGAGCTTTATGGTAAAAGATGCTCCATTATCTGTTGTGTTAACTCAGCAGCAATGGGTAGAGAATTTGCGCTCGCCCAATTTACAGATAGTTTGTTTAGACACAGACTGGGAGATGATTTCCCAAGAAATCGCCGACAATCCCACCAGCGCAGCCACAGCCGAAAATCTGGTTTACGCGATTTACACCTCCGGTTCCACGGGAAAGCCGAAAGGAGTGGAAATTGAGCACGGGAGCTTGTTAAATCTCGTTTTTTGGCATCAAAGAGAGTTTGGGGTGTCAGCGGGCGATCGAGCAACGCAAATAGCAGCGATCGGCTTTGATGCTTGCGGATGGGAAATTTGGCCTTATCTCGCCGCCGGATCTAGCATCTACTTTCCAGAAGATGACATCAGGCGAGATCCTGAAAAACTGCAAAACTGGTTAGTATCAAACGCCATTACAATTAGCTTTTTGCCAACACCTTTAGCCGAGAAAGTTTTGCTATTAGATTGGCCTCAAAATACAGCGTTGCGAATCTTGCTTGCAGGCGGCGAAAAACTGCAACAACATCCTTTAAAATCCCATCCATTTAAGCTAGTAAATAATTACGGCCCAACCGAGAACAGCGTCGTCACAACTTCCGGTTATATTGCTGCAACAGAGCAAACAGACATCGCCCCGACAATTGGCCGCCCCATTGCTAACACTCAAATCTACATATTAGACAAATATTTGCAGCCAGTGGCGATCGGCGTTGTTGGCGAATTGTACATCGGCGGAAACGGACTCGCTCGCGGCTACCTCAACCGCCCAGATTTAACCGCACAGCACTTTATTGTCAATCCTTTTAAACCAAATTCAGGAGAGCGAATTTACAAAACCGGCGACTTAGTGCGCTACAGAGGCGATCGCAACCTCGAATTTTTGGGACGCATTGACGAACAAGTAAAAATTCGCGGTTTCCGCATCGAATTAGGAGAAATCGAGACAGTATTAACTCAACATCCGGCCGTGCAGCAAACTGTAGCAACAGCTTCGGAAGATGGACAGGGAGATAAACGTTTAGTAGCTTATATTGCCCTGAATGCAGAATATAGCAGTACCAGCGAAAAAAGCCAAATAATGCAATTGCAGGACGAACAGGTTTTGCAGTGGCAAATGCTCTACAATGAAACTTACAATCAACCTGCTGTTGAGTCAGATCCAACATTTAATATTGTCGGCTGGAATAGCAGTTATACTAATCAGCCAATCCCAGCAGAACAGATACGCGACTGGGCGAAAAATCAAGCAGCCCAAATTTTAGCTTTGCAGCCGAGCCGAGTGTTAGAAATTGGCTGCGGCACAGGTTTGTTGCTGTTCCAAATTGCGCCTCGCTGCACTCAATATTGCGGCACAGACTTTTCCCCTATTTCGCTCAACTATATTCAGCAGCACTTGGCAAATCAACAGTTAGCTAATGTAAAGCTGCTTCAGAAAATGGCGACAGACTTTGAAGGAGTAGAGACAGCAGCTTTTGACGCCGTAATTCTCAACTCAGTCGTGCAATATTTCCCGACTATCGACTATCTCGTGCAGGTGCTAGAAGGTGCGGTGAAAGCAACTGCCCCCGGCGGCTTTATATTCATCGGAGATGTCCGCAGCTTGCCGTTGCTGGCAGCTTTTCACGCTTCGGTACAACTGTATCAAGCCGAACCTTCTCTCGCGGGCGAACAGTTGCAGCAGCGAGTACAAATGCAAATTTTTCAAGAAACAGAGTTAGTTATTGAACCAGATTTTTTTAGCGCCTTAAAGCACCGCTTTCCGCAGATTGACGGCGTAGAGATTCAATTAATTCGCGGTAGTTATCACAATGAGTTAACTGATTTTCGTTACAATGCTATTCTGCATATTGCATCTGAAACAGAACGCCCAAAATCATCGGCAAAAGGGGAGCGGGGCGCTGAAAAACGGCTGGATTGGTTGGATGAAAATCAGAATCTGACTGTTACCAATGTGCAACAAATATTATTGCAAAATCAACTCGATCTTTTAAGAATTGCTAATGTGCCTAATGCGCGGGTAACGGCAGCAGTTAAGGCGGCAGAGTTGCTGTCTGTTGTCGATAAATTTTCAACGGCAGGTCAGTTGCAGAAAGCCGTGGAAAAAATCGATGATTTAGGAGTCGATCCCGAAGCGTGGTATGCTTTGGAAGTTCCGTACAATGTTAATATTAGTTGGTCTAATTCCGACAGTCAAGGGCGCTACGATGTAGTGTTTGCACGGGGCGAAACCAGAGATTTTGTGCCAGAAACCCGAAGCGATAACTTGCGTCCTTGGCGCTCTTATGCTAACAATCCCTTACAAGCTAAAGCAGCGCGTAAATTAGTGCCGCAGTTGCAGGCTTATCTAGCAGAAAAACTGCCGGAATATATGGTTCCGTCGGCTTTTGTGGTGCTGGAGTCGCTACCTGTGACGGCTAACGGAAAGGTCGATCGGCTCGCTTTGCCTGCACCTGAGCCGATTAAGTTAGAATGGGCTGGCGGTTATGTTGCGCCTCAGACTTCTATTGAGGAAGTTTTGGTGAAAATTTGGGTTGAGGTTTTGGGGATAAAGCGAGTGGGTATCCGGGACAATTTTTTTGAATTGGGAGGCCATTCGCTGCTGGCGACTCAGCTTGTTTCTAGAGTGCGAGATGCTTTTGGGGTAGAGTTGCCTTTGCGCCGGGTTTTTGAAGCGCCGACAATTGCAGAATTATCTAAGGTTGTTGAGAGTTTGAAAGATAAGAATGCTAAAAGTGATGCTCCGGCTTTAGTGCCGATTTCGCGCGATAGTCGGCGGCGGAAGCTATCATCTTTTAATGGACCTATTGCATAATTTTTTGATGGATAGAGCAACCGCAGATGAGGGGCAGATTAACGCTGATAAACGCAGATAATTTTAAGATGGTTTTTGGGTTGGGCAAGATGTTGAATCGAGAAAGTAAATGAAAAGGATGGCTGTTGAACAGGATGCAATTTCGATAAATATGCAGCAAGAAACAGAAGTTTTTGTATTTCCCGCATCGTTTGCTCAGCAGCGGCTTTGGTTCCTCAATCAATTAGCACCGGGTAATCCTTTCTATAATGTTTCAACAGCGCTCCGCTTAACAGGTTCGCTCAACTTAAGATCTTTAGAGCAAACCTTCAATGAAATTGTGCAGCGGCATGAAACTTTACGCACCACTTTTACGCTTTTGGAAGGGGAACTCGTACAAGTTATTGCTCCCTTTTTAACCGTATCTCTCCCCACAATCGACTTACAAAATCTTTCGCCAGCTCAGCAGGAAACCGCAGCGCTGCAACTCGCAACTGATGCAGCGCAATGTCCTTTCGATTTAGCCGCCGGGCCGTTATTTAAAGTAACGCTGTTACAACTGAGTGAAACAGAACATATATTGTTGCTGAATTTACATCATATTGTGGCTGATGGTTGGTCGATTGGAGTGCTAGTTCGAGAGCTGGGAACGCTCTACACAGCATTTGTAAAAAATGGGATCTCGCACTTACCAGCACTGCCCGTGCAGTACGCCGACTTTGCAGAATGGCAGCACCAATGGTTGCAGGGCGAAGTATTAGAAACGCAGTTAGCTTATTGGCGGCAGCAGTTAAACGGAATTACCGCACTCAATCTACCAACAGACAGGCAAATACCTGCCGTTCCCTCCTACCGCGGCGCTAAACAATTTATAACACTATCTCCTGCTTTGAGCGAGGCGCTAAAGTCATTGAGCCAGCAAGAAAGCGCGACTTTATTTATCACTTTACTAGCCGCTTTTCAAACTTTGCTGTACCGCTATACAGGACAAGTAGATATTGCAGTAGGAACGCCGATCGCCAATCGCAACTTGAGCGAAATAGAAGCATTAATCGGTTTTTTTGTCAACAGTTTGGTGCTGCGTGCAGATTTATCAGGAAACCCAACTTTTCGGGAACTATTGCATCGGGTAAAAAACGTCGCAATGGCAGCCTACGCCCACCAAGATTTGCCCTTCGAGAAGTTGGTTGAGGAAATGCACCCCGATCGCGAGTTGAGCCGCAACCCCCTATTTCAAGTTAGTTTCAGCCTGCAAAACACTCCTGTAGCAGCGCTAGAATTGCCGGGAATCGTTGGAGAGGCGATCGACTTTGACGCGGGAACCGCCAAGCTCGATTTAGAGTGCCACTTGTGGGAAAATGCAGGAAGTATTCAAGGGCAATTTGTCTACAGCACAGATTTATTTGATAGCGGCACAATTGCGCGCATGGCGGGACATTTCCAAACGCTGCTCGAAGCCATTGTTGCCAATCCCAAACAGCGCCTCAGCGACTTGGCTTTGCTGACAGCGCCAGAATACCAGCAATTATTAATCGATTGGAATGACACTCACAGAGATTATCCGCAAAACCAGTGTTTCCATCAGCTATTTGAAGAGCGAGTCGCGCGATCGCCCGATGCTGTCGCCGCCGTCTTTGAAAACCAGCAGTTAACCTACCGCCAACTCAACAGCCAAGCCAACCAACTTGCACGTTACTTGCAGCAATTGGGCGCAGCACCAGAAGTTTTAGTGGGCCTTTGTGTAGAACGTTCCTTAGATGCGATCGTCGGATTGCTAGGCATTATCAAAGCAGGTGCAGCCTACCTGCCTTTAGATCCAACTTATCCTCAAGAGCGCCTTAACTTCATGTTAGAAGATGCTCAGGTGTCGATTTTGATAACTCAGCAGCACTTAGCCCAAAACTTGATGCAGCCGGAAAATTACGGAGTTTTTTCAGTAGTGTGTTTGGACTCCGACAGAGAAATTATCGCCCGACAAAGCCCAGAAAACCAAACTACAAATATCATACCAGAAAACCTAGCCTACGTCATTTACACATCTGGTTCAACCGGAAAACCCAAAGGCGTTTTAATCGAACATCGGGGACTCGACAACTTAGCCCTAGCTCAAATAGAAGCTTTTAACTTAAACTCAAATCACCGCATTTTGCAATTCGCATCCCTAAGTTTTGATGCCTCAATCTTTGAGATTGTCATGGCATTAGGAACCGGAGCAACACTTTACTGTGCCAAGAAAGAATCTTTGTTGCCCGGACAAACATTAATCCAATTTTTGCAGGACAATGCTATTACCCACGCTACCCTCCCGCCCTCGCTGCTAGCTGTCCTTCCAAACGCCGAACTTCCCGCACTGCAAACAATCATCTGTGCTGGCGAATCCTGTTCCCCGGATATTGTTAAACGCTGGGCTTCTGGGCGCAGATTTTTTAACGCTTACGGCCCTACAGAAGCGACAGTCTGGTCAAGTTTGGCCGAAATTGGCGATTCCCTGCCCGATAGCTTCGCTTCACGCAAAAAACAGCCAATCGGCAGCCCAATAGCTAACACTCAACTCTATATTTTAGATAAAAATTTACAGCCTGTACCCGTTGGAATTCCAGGTGAATTGTACATCGGCGGCAGCGGATTGGCGCGAGGCTACCTGAACCGCCCCGAATTAACCGCCCAGCGATTTATTGCTAATCCGTTTAGCCAGAAAGTAGGAGAACGAATTTATAAAACTGGTGACTTAGCTCGCTATTTTCCCGACGGCAATATTGAGTTTTTAGACCGCACAGACGAACAGGTAAAAATTCGCGGTTATCGAATAGAATTGGGAGAAATTGAAGCCCTGCTGGTTCAGCATCCAGCAGTCAAACAAACAGCGGCGGTTGCTGTGGATGATTTGTCTGGCAACAAACGCCTAGTTGCTTATGTCGTCCCAAATCAAAATCAGACGCTTAATCCCGGGGAAATACGCAATTTCCTCAAACCACAACTGCCCAATTACATGATTCCCAGTGCTTTTGTGGCGATGGATTTTCTGCCCCTAACTCCTAATGGCAAAATTGACCGCCTGCGCCTACCTGCACCGGGACATCTAACTAGCAATTCAATAGATAAAAGCTGCCTTGCACCTCGCACGCCAACCGAGTCAACCCTCGCCCAAATTTGGGCCACCATCCTCAACGCAGAGTGCGTTGGCATTGGCGATAACTTCTTCGATTTGGGTGGAGATTCCCTGCTGGCAATCCGCCTCATCAATGAGATTAACCAGCAATTTGAGCGCGAATTGCCGCTATCTGCTCTTTTTTTAAATCCGACAATTGAAGGTTTAGCAGATTCGCTATCTTCAGAAACAAATTCTCTGGAATGGTCGCCTTTAGTTGGAATTAAGCCTCGCGGTAAAAATCCCCCGTTCTTCTGCGTCCATCCCATCTTTGGCGTCGTGTTTCCTTATGTCGAGTTAGCGTTTCAGCTAGGAGAAAATCAACCGTTTTACGGGCTGCAACCAAAGGGTATTGACGGCGAAAGTTCTCCGTTAACTAGCATTGAAGACATGGCGACTGATTACATCGCAGCTTTGCGTACCGTTCAACCAAAAGGGCCTTATTTTTTAGGAGGCTGGTCTTTTGGAGGTTTGGTTGCTTTTGAGATGGCTCAACAGTTGCTCGCAGCGGGGGATGAAGTGGCTTTACTTGCTGTGCTGGATACTTTAGCGCCGGTTTCTGCTAACAAACCTTCTTTTTGGGACGGTTGCAAGTTTATTCTGACTACTGTTTCGCGCTCTATCTGGCCTTTTGTAGTAGATTATTTTCGCTTGGTGGCTGCTGCGGAAAATGTTCAAAGTGGCGGTATTGCTGCCAAATTTCCGAAATTAAATAAGATGCTTAATTGGGCAGCTAATTTTTTGCATCGCTGGAATTGGAAACAAGCCATTATGGTTAGTATCCTATCTCAGGAGTCAAAAGAACGGAGCTGGCGCGAGCTGGCAATTCCCTCGATGTTTACTGTATTTCAGGCTAACAGTCAAGCAACTCTCAGCTATGTACCAAAAATTTATCCGCAGCGAATTACTCTGTTTAGATCGAGGGAAAAGCTAAGCATGAGTCAGCAAGATACGACTCTTGGCTGGAGTGAATTAACGGCGCAAAAAGTAGAGGTAATTAGAGTTCCTGGGAATCATCTTACTATGTTGAGAAAGCCTAACGTTGAGGTGCTGGCTCAACAGCTAAAGCATTGCTTAGAGAAGGAATTAAGTGATTGATTTGCCCGCGTGCTGGTGGGCCGCAACTGGGTTTGATGTGCGAAAGTGCTATTAGTCCTGAATCTTATCTTCATCTGCGTGAATCAGCGTCCATCCATTGTCATCTGCGGTTTACATTCTCTTTTTAAAACCGCAGATGAGGGCAGATAAACACAGATTAACGCAGATGAATTAGATCAATTCTGGTTGCAGCATCTATCCGTGATTGTTGAGTGATGACTGTTCTGAAATGCCTCAATCTATCTAAAATCTAAAATTGCCCAATGGATTGCGCAATGCTGAAGATGATAGCCGCCAAACCTGCTGCGATCGGAATTGTCACCAGCCAAGCCGAACCAATTGAAACCAATGTTTGCAAGCGTACTGTTTTCCAATTTTTGATCAGCCCGACTCCGACAACTGCACCGACTAAAGCGTGGGATGTGGAAACTGGCAAACCGAAGCGGGATGCTAGCAAGACTGTGGTGGCTGTGGCTAATTCCGCGCAAAATCCGCCACTGGGTTGCAGTTCGATGATTTTTTCGCCGACTGTGGCAATTACATTTTTACCCCAGATGGCTAAACCGATGACTATTCCTGCGCCTCCGACGACTAAAATCCACAGGGGAACGCTGAAATCTTCTGAGGGAAAGGAACCTGTGCGCCGGATGTAGGCGATCGCAGCTAGGGGAGCAACTGCATTTCCTACGTCGTTGGAACCGTGGGAAAATGCTACAAAACAGGCGCTCAAGACTTGAAATCTCGCCATTTGTTGCTCGATGGGAGAGTGGGGGAGTTTCGGAGTGGGGGAGGAGTTTGTACTTATTCCTTCTGCCTTCTCCCCTCTGCCTTCTGGGTTTTCAACTGATTCTAATTTTTTCCAGCTATTGAGTGTTAGGCCGATCGCCCCAATACTCCCGATGCCAATGACAATATCGTGAATTGGCAGATTCCAGCCAAATAGATCGTGCGCCGCGGCGATCGCCCCTGTCTGCACCAAAGCGACATTCACCACAGACGGCAGTACAATTATCCCAAATACGCTCAGCATTGCTGCACTCAGCCAAGGTATCCACTCGCGCATTTGAGATAGAGGATCTGGCCGATCGAGAATCGAATACTTCACGACACTGTAAAATAGCGCTGCTAAAGCACCGCTGGCAACAGGTGTCGCCAGCCAAGTTAGGGAGATAGTGCCGATGGTTCGCCAATCAACTGCATTAATTCCGGCTGCAACACAGCTAAAACCCGCGATCGCGCCCACCACTGCATGGGATGAAGAAACCGGCAAACCTCGACTGGTAGCGATTTGCAGCCAGATCCCGCAAGCTATCAGCACTGACACCATCCCGATTAAAAATACTTGCGGTTGGGCAGCGAACACTTGTGCATTCACAACTCCTGTTGCCAGAGTTTCGGAAACTCCTTGCCCGAACAGCACTGCGCCGGAAAACTCCAGTATGCCTGCAACAATTATTGCCTGCCGCAGCGTTAGCGCCTTCGAGCCTACGGATGTTCCCATCGAGTTAGCGACATCGTTGGCTCCCAAGTTGGCGGCGACGTACAAGGCCAGTGCGGCCATTGCCCCTAGTTGCAGAAATACGACCCCAGAGGTATCTAACATAGAAATTTTTTGACATAAAACGGGCATTTCGATATATGATAAGGGATTGTGAGTTTTGGTAAATCCGATGAAAGGCGCAGAAATAATCCGTTCTATCGAAACGGCAGAAATAGATAGAGTCAAGCAAGAACTCAATAAACAAGTTCCCGAAATTTACGTCGGCGACACAGTGCGAGTCGGCGTAAGAATTAAAGAGGGTAACAAAGAACGGGTTCAGCCCTACGAAGGGACTGTGATTGCCATGCGTAACGGCGGGATTAATGAAACAATCACCGTCCGCCGAGTGTTTCAGGGCGTCGGAGTGGAACGGGTGTTTTTGATTCACTCGCCCCGCATCGCCACCATCCAAGTGATGCGCCGCGGGAAAGTTCGCAGAGCAAAACTTTACTACCTGCGCGATCGGGTGGGCAAAGCTACTCGCGTCAAACAGCGGTTCGATCGCTCCCTGTAGGAATGCACTCCGCTTTCCCTTGGTTCATGATTCATGGGAAATTGAAAAAAATAAAAAAAAGTTTCCCATTTACGAGCGCACTGTGTTAAAATAGAAATCTAGAGGTTAAGCGAATTTCAGCAACCTCACCTGTGCGCTCTTAGTTCAGTTGGTAGAACGCAGGTCTCCAAAACCTGATGTCGGGGGTTCAAGTCCTCCAGGGCGCGCTGAATCACCAAACTTTAAATTCTGCCCGAAAGCGCCCGGACTATTGGCTGGCAACAGTCAAAACCGCAAACTTTCGGGTAGAATTAATTTTTGTGGGCGGTTCGCAAAAAATGCCATCAACAAATGCTCGGTGTGGCTTCTCGATAGTCGGTTTCGGCGATCGGCATTTACGCCGTTGATTGGTTGGGCTTGTAAAAAAGTCGTGGCTTTGGATTTGAGATTTTGGACTTGAGCGTAAGTGGTTAGTGTCAAAAAATCTGAGAGCCGCGGGCCACTCACACTATCTAAAATCTAAAATCTAAAATCGCAAGGGGGATTAAATCGTGGCGAAAAAAGACGAAGCTCAAGAAACTCAAGAAATAACGGCGTCTGGGTTTAACCCTGCGGGTTTTTTTAAGGAAACTAGAGAAGAACTCGACAAAGTGGTTTGGCCGAGCCGGCAGCAGCTAATCAGCGAGTCTTTTGCCGTGCTTTTGATGGTAATCCTCTCAGCAAGCTTGATTTATTTGGTGGATAACTTCTTTAACTGGGGCGCGGGAAAGGTGTTTGGGCCATGACTTTTGCATCAGAAGAATCTGAGTATTCCACAGAAGCGACGGGACAGGCAGCATCGCCAGAGGTGCCGGAGATTGATGCTCGCTGGTATGCTGTTCAAGTTGCCTCTGGCTGCGAAAAGCGGGTGAAGGCAAACTTGCAGCAGCGGATTCAAACTTTGGATGTTGCCGATCGCATCGTTCAAGTCGAAATTCCGCAAACTCCGGCAATCAAAGTCGGCAAAGATGGTTCCCGGCGGCAGTCAGATGAAAAAATCTTTCCCGGCTACGTACTCATCCGTATGTTTATGGACGAGGATACGTGGCAGGTGATCAAGAATACCCCGAATGTAATTAATTTTGTCGGGGCCGAGCAGAAACGCCGCTACGGGCGCGGCAGGGGTCACGTCAAACCGCTACCTCTGAGTCATTCGGAAGTAGAACGGATCTTCAGAAACGCTCAGGAATCAGAACCAGTTGTCAAAGTATCGATGTCTACTGGAGACCACGTTGTGGTACTTTCCGGGCCATTTAAGGATTTTGAAGGTGATGTGATTGAAGTTAGCCCGGAACGAAACAAGCTCAAAGTTTTACTCTCGATTTTTGGGCGCGATACGCCTGTAGAATTGGAGTTCAATCAGGTTCAGAAACAGAACTAACTAATGGCAAAGAAAGTTGTTGCAGTAATTAAGTTGGCGATTACGGCGGGAAAAGCCAACCCAGCTCCTCCGATCGGCCCAGCTCTGGGTCAGCACGGCGTCAATATTATGATGTTTTGCAAGGAGTACAATGCTAGAACCGCAGACCAAGCGGGTCTGGTGGTTCCGGTAGAAATTTCGGTTTTTGAAGACCGCAGTTTTACATTTATTCTCAAAACCCCGCCGGCGTCGGTTTTGATTCAAAAAGCGGCTGGCATTGCTAAGGGTTCGGGAGAACCTAATCGCAAGCAAGTAGGGAAAATTACACAGGCTCAGTTACGAGAAATCGCTGAAACCAAAATGCCTGACCTCAATGCTAATGATGTTGAGGCTGCTATGAAAATTGTGGCAGGAACGGCTAAAAATATGGGCGTGGCGATCGCGGATTAAAGTCAGTTGTCAGTTGTCACTTGACAGTTGGCAGTTGTCAGTAATTCAGGATTTTGAAGCTAAAATCTTCAAGCTCAAATCGCAAATCCTAACTCGGTTCAGGGGGAGAAGCAAAGCTTCGCTAGTAACCGAAAACGGGTAGATTTTAAGATTGTCCGATAGGTTCAATGTAAAATCTAAAATCTAAAATCTAAAATCGACTGACCCCAGGAGATAACAATGGCAAAGAAAGTATCGCGAAGACTGCAAGAACTTCAAAAGAAAGTTGAAGACAGACCTTATCTACCGCTGGAAGCTCTGCAACTTTTGAAAGAAACAGCAACCGCTAAGTTTGGCGAAGCTGCTGAAGCTCACATCCGTTTGGGAATTGACCCGAAATATACTGACCAACAGTTGCGGACAACTGTATCGCTGCCAAAAGGAACTGGTCAAGTAGTCAGAATTGCGGTGATTGCTAAGGGCGAAAAAGTTAAAGAAGCTCTAAATGCCGGCGCCGATATTGCTGGTTCTGAAGAGTTGATCGATGAAATTCAGAAGGGCATGATGGACTTCGATTGCCTGATTGCTACCCCAGACGTGATGCCGTTGGTGGCAAAATTGGGTCGGTTGTTGGGCCCGCGCGGTTTGATGCCTTCTCCGAAAGGTGGCACGGTGACGACTGACATTGCTCAGGCGATCAACGAGTTTAAAGGTGGTAAACTAGAATTCCGTGCCGATCGAACTGGCATCGTTCATGTTATGTTTGGCAAGGCAGCTTTCTCAGCGGAAGATTTGCTCGTCAACCTTCATGCTTTGCAAGAAACTGTTGACCGCAACCGTCCTTCTGGTGCTAAAGGTCGCTACTGGCGCAGTTTGTACGTATCCGCAACAATGGGCCCGTCGATCGAAGTCGATATCAGTGCCCTGCGCGATACCAAACTAGATGCTGCCTAGAAAGAATTAAGCAGAAGGCAGAAGGTAAAAGACAGCTTCGGCTGTCTGCTGTGTAAATCTCTCACAAGATTTGCGTCATAGCCTTGCTAATATCTGCCTTCTGGTGATAGCCTAATCAAAAATCAATAAGCTGAAGACCGCAGGTGCCGATCGCTTAATTTCCTGCCGAGGCTGAAGAAATAAAAACTCAAGACTCAAAGATTAGAAATTTTCTATTTTTAATTCTGACTTGTTAATTTTTAATTCTCTGCCCCGGCTCGAAGGTCGGGGTTTTTGACGGGCAATTTTCGATCCTAAAAGGAGGTGAAATAAGTATGGGCAAAACTTTAGCAGTAAAAAATGAGATTATTGCAGACCTCAAGCAAACCTTGAGCGAATCTCAACTGGCGATCGTGATTGACTACACGGGCTTAACTGTTGCTGAAATCACAGATTTGCGTCGGCGTTTGCGTCCGAAAGGCAGCAGTTGCCAAGTGGCAAAAAACACGCTGATGCGAATTGCGGTTGAAGGCAACGAAACTTGGCAGCCGATACAGGAATTGCTGACCGGTACGTCGGCATTTCTGTTCGTGCAAGAAGATATTGGCGGCGCGATTAAAGCTTACCAAGAATTCCAAAAAGTCTCTAAGAAGACTGAACTTCGCGGCGGCGTGATGGAAGGACGGGTACTGAAAGAAGCTGATGTTAAAGCATTAGCTGATCTGCCGTCGAAAGAACAACTCATGGCTCAAATTGCTGGCGCTATCAACGGTGTCGCAACCAAGTTGGCTGTGGGTATCAATCAAGTTCCTACTTCGATCGCTCGCGGTCTTAAAGCTTATGCTGAAAAAGACGGCGATTCCGCAGAAGTAGCAGCAGAAGCACAACCAGCAGAAGCGCAACCAGAAGCGCAACCAGAAGCAGAAGCAGAAAACGCATCTGTGTAAGTCATTAGTAATGAGTCATGAGTCCTCAGTCATTAGTATTTAGCAATAGATAGAAGACTGCAGACGAAAAACTAATGATGAATGAGCAAATCTCAAATCCGAAATCCCAAATCTACAATCGAACTAGGAGTTTAACGAATGTCTACTGCAACTGACGAAATCTTGGAAAAACTTAAGTCTCTGACTTTGCTCGAAGCTTCTGAATTGGTCAAGCAAATTGAAGAAGCTTTCGGCGTGAGCGCTGCTGCTCCTGTAGGCGGCATGATGATGATGCCCGGTATGGGTGGTGGAGCCGCTCCTGAAGCCGTAGAAGAGCAAACCGAGTTTACTGTCATGCTCGAAGAAGTTCCTGCTGACAAGAAAATCGCCATTCTGAAGGAAGTCCGTGCAATTACCGGTCTTGGCCTGAAGGAAGCAAAAGATTTGGTAGAAGCTGCACCGAAAGCAGTTAAGGAAGCTATTGCTAAGGAAGCTGCTGAAGAAATGAAGAAACAGCTTGAAGCTGTGGGCGCAAAGATTTCTATCAAGTAGTCAGAGAATGTAGTTGATATCAATTCCGGTGACACCGGAATGATGGTTAACAGTTAACTGTTCCCTAAAATTAATCGCGCGATAGTTAAATCTCTCGCGCGATTAATTATTTTTGACGTAGGGAAACGGCGGGAGTGCGGTGTCCTCTTAGATTTTAGAGGCGGCTTCCATCTGCCGCACGACTGTTAAAGCAGAATAGGACACACCCGCAGTTCCTTCTCCGGGATGGGTGGAGTCGCCTACTAACCACAAGTTTTTAATTGGTGTGCGGTTCGCAAATCCGAAGGGGCCGAAGGTTGGTATTCGCTGGCCGATGCCGCCGACAACTCCTTGATCTCTCGCTGTGTAGCGGGCAAAGGTGCGGGGTGTGGCGGCTTCTTGGTGTACGATCGACTCTGGCGTCAAATTGAAATATTCGCTCAAACGCGCGATCGCCCCTGCGGTATATTTTTGCTTTAATCCTTCATAATCAACCGAATTCCACCACATTCGAGTATCAGTAAATGAGGAAGCGATAATTGTCGCCATGCCCTTCAGTGCTCGGCCATCACCCGGATGGCTAACAGAAACAAATAATGAATTATTCTCCCCAATCTCGCCGTCGTAATCGTAGAGAAACTGAATGTGCGGCGGACAATTTGCCGGAATGGCGCTTTCATGCACTCCCAAATATATGACAAATGCACCGGATGCGGGCGGCAATTTATCGACTCGATATTTGTAGCCTGCCATGTGATTTGGGAGTTTGTTTGTTGTCTCTGAACTCTCTGATTTAACGGATAAATTATCTGTTAAATTTCCGACAATCGGCTCGCTTGACAACAATTTTACTAGATTTTGCGCGGTCACGTTGGCAACAATGCGATCGGCAGTTTCTGTCCAAACTTCGCCTGTTTTTTGATTGCGAATCACTGTACCGGTGGCTTTGCCGTTGGCGGTGACAATACTTTCAACTGTGTGCCGCAACAGGACTTTGCCGCCGTCTCGTTCGATCGCCTCTACAAGTCGATCGCTCAATACCTGCATACTTCCTTGTAGATGATACAATCCCTGTGGCTCTTGCGAAACTCCTAAAGCCGTCGCCGCGTAAAGTAGCGCCGTTTCTTCGGTATCCACTTGAGAATATAATTTTAACTGCAAATCCAGAAAAGTTTTCAAGCGCAAATTGTCGCCCAACCCACAAAGCCGCAAAGCATCTCCCACTGTCATAAAAGTGAAAGGCAAAGTAATTAAAGTATCGGGGCGAACAGCTTGAATTAATTGCCACAAATCCCAGAAGTTTCTGGGGGGTAAAACTGGATCGCGCCCTTGAAATTTCCAGCTAGCTTTGAACAATGCAGACAATAATTGCCAAAAAGGTTCGCTTCCGGGAAACTGCCGCTGCCTTTCTTCCTGCCACTTTTGCGGATCTCGCCACACGCTAATCGGTGCGGTTTCTCCCGGCAAAAACACCGCACAAGCGGGATCGCATGGTGTGGCTGCGGGAAGTTCTATATCTAATTCTGAAAAAATTCGGTGATGAATGCCTCCGGGTTCCAATCCTGCAACCTGCGTGGCGCCGACATCGAAGGTAAAGCCTTTGCGTTTGAAGGTGGAAGCGCATCCTCCGGGGACGATCGCCTGGTCTAAGACTAGCACTTGGTATCCTCTGCGGGCTAGCAGGGCTGCTGCTGTCAGCCCGCCGATGCCACCTCCAATTACCGTGACGCGGCCCTTAATGTCTGCAGGATTGGATTTGCCTAAAGGGGTGCGATCGCCTCTCATAATTTATTTATTGTAATATTTCTTAATAGTATGCTCATATTTTGCAATAAAAAGCTCTTGTAGCGGCAGGTTGAAATCTATCGCTACAAGAGGAAAGAGGCCGAGTTTAGAGGACGTTTTAGGGGTAAGGTGCTCCGGGGGCACCCGGAGCGTTAGACTGGGCCGTGTTGATGAGAGAATCACTGACGGCGCCACTTGTTGAGATAAGCTTCGCCAATCCCAGCCACAGCCTGCATTTGAGCTAGCTGTTCCCGTAAAGCTTTGATGGTTCTTAGCTGTTCTTGAGACTGTTGCTGCAAAGCGTCGTAATTTCGCTGTATCGCAGCACTCTGGCTCAATTGATTTTCTAGAGATTGCAACT
This sequence comes from Microcoleus harperi Pol14_C6, assembly GCF_036701295.1. Classification (NCBI taxonomy): domain Bacteria; kingdom Bacillati; phylum Cyanobacteriota; class Cyanophyceae; order Oscillatoriales; family Microcoleaceae; genus Microcoleus; species Microcoleus harperi. The sequence continues at coordinate 17,582 of NZ_JAUBQN010000043.1, forward strand.
TGGTTAGTTGAACATGGAATTTGCCGATCGCACTTGACTTTTCTGCTAACTCGTGCTGCAAAGATTCGTAACTCGACTTCGACACGGTTTCCTGGAATTGGCTTTCGAGATTTTGCTTTTCGGTGGCGAATTGCTGCTGCAAAGATTCCAGAGCACTGGATTTTTCGCCTAGTTGCTGCTGCAAAGATTCCAAAGCACTGGATTTTTCGCCTAGCTGTTGCTGAAACTCGTGTTCCCGGTGTTCTCTTTCGGCCAATTGCTGCTGCAAAGATTCCAGAGCGCTGGATTTTTCGCCTAGCTGTTGCTGAAACTCGTGTTCCCGGTGTTCTCTTTCGCCTAGCTGTTGCTGCAAAGATTCCAGAGCACTGGATTTTTCGCCTAGCTGTTGCTGCAAAGATTCCAGAGCACTAGATTTTTCGCCTAGCTGTTGCTGAAACTCGTGTTCCCGGTGTTCTTTTTCGCCTAGCTGTTGCTGCAGAGATTCCAGAGCACTGGATTTTTCGCCTAGCTGTTGCTGAAACTCGTGTTCCCGGTGTTCTATTTCGGTCAATTGCTGCTGCAAAGAAGCGATCGAACTTTCGCGTTCACTCAACTGCTGCTGTAAACTTTCGTAACTTGACTTGGCTACTGTTTCCTGCAACTGGCTTTCGAGATTTTGCTTTTCAGTAGCGAATTGGTGCTGCAAAGAAGCGATCGAACTTTCGCGTTCACTCAACTGCTGCTGTAAACTTTCGTAACTTGACTTGGCTACTGTTTCCTGCAATTGGCTTTCGAGATTTTGCTTTTCGGTAGCTAATTGCTGCTGCAAAGAAGCGATCAAACTTTCGCGTTCACTCAACTGTTGCTGTAAACTTTCGTAACTTGACTTGGCTACTGTTTCTTGCAATTGGCTTTCGAGATTTTGCTTTTCGGTAGCTAATTGCTGCTGCAAAGAAGCGATCGAACTTTCGCGTTCACTCAACTGCTGCTGTAAACTTTCGTAACTTTCTTGCAGCGGATTTGGCTTTACACTCACCGAGTCCGATAGAGTTTCTGCCGTTACAGCCTCATTAATTTCGCTTTCTTCGGCTGTTTCCCCTTGCAAGTCGGGGGCATCTACCTGCGTTTCTTCACCTTTTTTCCAAGTGACAGTAACTTCCGTCTTGTCCTTAGAAATATCCAGAGCGCCTTGTGCCAAGCGTTCTAGGAGTTCTGACCTTGATATTCCGAGCTTGCGAGCGATCACGTTTAATCGATCGGCACTAGAAGAAGTCAGCGAAAGTCCGACTTTGACTTTACTTTCTGAATTGGAACTAACTACATTGCGATTTTTTTTGACCATTGGCATTTTCCTCATGCCAACCTACACTAATAAGTGTAGTGGCTGAAGTTTCTATTAAAATTAATTCTTGTTACTTACCAATTGTGCCAGCTTCTGTTCCCAATTGAAAAAAAATTCGTGAATATACCCTTCGGTCGATTCCTCGCCGTAGAACCCCGTGAAGATTCCCTGGCACGGTTTTTTTTTCGGCACGATACCGCAGATATAACAGTTGAGCTTGTTAGATACTATCTAACTTTGCGCCCGATTTCACCGGTTCGGCGCGATCGACCAAATCCAAATAAGCGGCCAGATAGTCTTTGAACGCTGCAAAAAGGCGAGTGGCCACAACTTCCATGTGATCAGCCCGAACCACGCTGCTAGAAGCTTTTTTACATGATGAGGATCAAGTCGGGGGAGGAAGAGTGGGATTAAAGACAAAGCCTGCGGTTTCCAACCCCGCCTACACACACAAAACCTCCTGGGAGTGAGTTAAAGAATTTTTACTCGATCGGGCCTTGACACTTTCCTCTCAAAATGAGAGTATAGACATAGTAGTCAATCAATCAATCGGAAAATCACTATGCAAAACAAAAGAACAAATCAAAGAAAAACTCATGCACTTAATCTCGATCCGCAACCTCCGTAAAGATACTGCCCAGTATCCCGACGTCAAAAATCAAATTGATAGCTGGAACGCAACTGTAAAGCAAGCAAAATGGCAGAATTTGGAGGAGGTTCGCCAGATTTACCGGGATGCCGAAGCAGTAGGAAACTTCACAGTCTTTAATATCAAAGGCAACGAATATCGCCTGATTGTCGGCATCAACTACGAGGAGCAAACTATTTTCTACAAATATTTACTAACCCACGCTGAATACGACAAAGACAAATGGAAAAATGATTCTTACTTTTGATGGAGCTACTTATAGCAACTTGCTTGCAGAAATTGCTCCTAGGGCGATCGAAACCGAAGAGGAATACGATCGCCTCCTGGCAGTAGCAGAACGGCTAACGTTCGCTAAAAACCTCACTCCAGAGGAGAGAGCTTTATACAAGTTGTTAGTCACGCTGATTGAAGTTTATGAGAGAGAAAATTATCCGATCGACAAATCGGAGCCTCATGAGATTTTGCAACACATCATGGAATCCAGCGGCACCCGTCAAGCGGACTTGGTAGGTATCATTGGATCGAGCGGTGTGGTGTCTGAGGTTGTGAATGGGAAAAGAGCGATTAGCAAGGCACAAGCTAAGGCACTAGGCGATTATTTTAAAATCTCACCCAGCTTGTTCATTTAATTTGAAAATAGGGCATTGAGAATAGGGCATTGGTTATTGGTGATTAGAACAACTACTAACCAGTAAGCGCTAACTATTACCCATCCCCGATGCCTATTCCAGAGGCATCTGCCCTTATGCCGGCAGCCCCTGAATGTTACCGATTATTAGGCGTTGCTGAATTAAGATATGATTAGTTCAAAGATAAATTTGGAAAAAACCATAGTGACGCTCTTAGACCATATCGCTGGCGATTGGTGTAGGAGCCTCACTATGGTTTTCTACTATTGGCATTATATCTGGGCGTTTATTCCCGGCCCGATCGCCCGTAATTTACACTCAAAAATATAAAATCGAGCTCACTTGATTTTTTTAAAAGAATTCAAGGGAGCTCGCTCTAATTAAAGTATTTATCTCATCTCAGAGATTTTTGTTGCAAGCTGTTTTTTTTTGCCTAAACAGCTTGTTTAACGGAGAGGGAGGGATTCGAACCCTCGTTAAGTTGCCCTAAACACACTTTCCAGGCGTGCGCCTTCAACCGCTCGGCCACCTCTCCAGGGCTAAATTCATTCATTTAGCCACAGCTAAACTATCTTAGCAGAACAAATCTGATTTGGGAAGGGGTAACTGCATAAATTTGCTGTTTAATATGGGTAGGGTGTGAAACGGGCAGGCTTGGGTTCTCCTCTCTGGGTCGCAAACCCATTCATTTCAAGGAGCTTGCCCCGCCAACGCCAATCTAAAATCTAAAATCTAAAATCTAAAATCTAAAATTCCATGACTAACTCTTACACAATTAAAATTCATAACAGACAGACAGGCGAGCGCCACACCGTGCGAGTACCCGAAGACCGCTACATCCTCCAAAGCGCCGAAAACCAAGGAGTAGAATTGCCCTTTTCCTGCCGCAACGGCGCTTGTACCGCCTGCGCGGTGCGCGTTAATTCGGGGGAACTGCACCAGCCAGAAGCAATGGGGCTTTCTGTGGAACTGCAAAAAGAAGGTTATGCCCTGCTGTGCGTCAGCTATCCCCGTTCCAACATCGAAGTAGAGACGCAAGACGAAGACGAAGTGTACGAACTGCAATTCGGTCGTTACTTCGGCAAAGGTAAAGTTAGAGCCGGTTTGCCGTTGGATGAAGAATAAGGCAATTTGATAAATTATCCACTACCAATTATCCATGCTTTATCGGTTATTTGCGATCGCCCTTTGTCTGTTGTTAGCTAGCTGCCAAAAACCAGAAATGCCCCAAGGTACGATCGCCAAAGTAGAAAGGGCCATCAGCGGCCAAACAATCGAAGTTATCAGTACAGCCGACAAAATAGCCTTATTAGAACAAATCAGGCTGATTGGTATTGATGCGCCGGATTTAAAACAGCAGCCTTGGGGAGAAGCAGCCAAACAAAGACTAGAACAGCTAATTGGGGGAAAACAGGTATTGTTAGAATCAGACATCGAACAGAAAGACCAGTTCGATCGCAAACTAGCCTACTTGTGGCAAGATAAAAATTTGCTCAACGAACAGCTAATCAAAGAAGGTTATGCCCTGGCATCAGTGCGATCGCCCAACACCAAATATCAGCAGCGACTCGTGAACGCTCAAGAATGGGCGAGACTCATGGGTAAAGGCCTGTGGAATCCAGAACGAGCTTTGCGCCAAACTCCCGCAGAATTTCGCCAGCAAAATCGGCAATAGTCAGTTGACAGTTGACAGTTGACAGTTGACAGTTGGCAGTTGACAGTTGTCATTGGAAGCAATTCCCAATTCCCAATTCCCAATTCCCAATTCCCAATTCCCAATTCCCAATGACAGACAATCAACTGCAAAACTTCTTAGAAATAGCCACCGAAGCAGCCCTAGCCGCCGGTTCCGTCCTGAAATCTTTCTGCGGAAAATTAGAAAAAATTCAAGAAAAAGGTCGATCGGGCGATTTAGTCACAGAAGCCGACAAAGCCTCAGAAGCGGTTATCTTAGAAATTCTCGGCCGCCACGTACCCGACCACGCCATCCTCGCCGAAGAATCCGGCAAATTAGGGGATGCCAGCAGCAAATACCTGTGGGCGATCGACCCTTTGGACGGCACAACCAATTATGCTCACCAATATCCTTTTTGGGCCGTGTCAATCGGACTTTTAATTGACGGAATACCACAAATTGGAGTAATTTACGACCCTTTTCATAATGAATTGTTTCGGGCAGGCAAAGGATTGGGAGCAACCTGCAACCGTTCGCCGATCGAAGTTTCCCAAATCTCAGAATTGAGAACCAGCTTGCTAGTCACTGGCTTTGCATACGATCGGCGCGAAACAGCAGACAATAATTATGCCGAATTCTGTCACCTTACCCACCTCACCCAAGGCGTGCGGCGCAGCGGTTCGGCATCCCTAGACCTCGCACACCTCGCGATGGGGCGATCGGACGGATACTGGGAACGGGGACTCTCCCCTTGGGACGTAGCAGCAGGTGTACTCATCGTGTCCGAAGCCGGAGGTCAAGTTACAGCTTATGACGGCAGTGCATTTGAGATGAACTCCGGTCGGGTTTTGGCCACAAACGGCAAAATACACGCCGAACTCAGCAGCGCACTGCTAGCGGTTCCTCCCTTATCTTCTTGGAAGTAGCGCCCCCCAGCAATAGATCGGGGGTAGTACGGGGGTCACAACCCCTTGACTCAAGCTAAATTAAAGAATAGTGAAAAGCCAGGAAAGGAAGAGTAAAAGTTATGTCTTTTGAAATGACAAAAGGGCTGTTCAAGTACGACTTTACAGATCAGCACGCAATTTTGGGAATTCCCTTAGACGCCGAGTTTAACGACATCCGCAAGCGCTACATGAAAATCGCCCGCCGGTTGCATTCGGATACTTGCTCTTTTGAAAGCCAAGCCGATAAAGATTGGGCTAACCAATTTTTGTCCAAAGTAGTCAATCCGGCTTACAACAAATTCTCCAAGGAAAGCGATCGCAAAGAATACAGCCTGCTATTAGCAGCCATCGGCAAGCGCGTCGTTAAAGAACAGGCGAAAATGCAAATTGAAAGCGAAGCCGCCAAACAGTTAGCTACCGCTAAAGATTGGGAAGAAGCTTACAAAACAGCAGTTAGCAAACTCGCTCTCAAGCAGTACGAATCAGTTAAGGAAACGCAAGAGGCGATCGATCAAATTAGCGAACTTAACATGGTTTACCTGCTCCGAAAAGAGCGCCAAGGCATTGCAACCCCTCCGCCACCACCCTCAACCGACGGAAAAAAAACAGACCCCCCAACCCCAACCCCAATTCCTACTCCAATTCAAGTAACGCAGCCGCGTACAGACTCGCCGGCCGAACCCTATTGCCGCCGAGCTCAAGGATTCATGGACAGCAAAAGTTACGCCAAAGCAATTATAGAGTTAAAAGAAGCGGTGAAACGCGATCTGAAACACAGCAAGTCCCACGCTTTGTTAGCAATGTGTTACCTTGAACAAAATCAAGCCACAATGGCAAAACTTGAGATGAACAAAGCTTTGGCATCAAATCCTGAAGAACCGACGGCTTTGGAGGTTAAGAAAAAGCTAGAACAAGCTTCCGCCAAGGCAAAAAAAGGTGATGATAAACCAGGATTTTTTGCAAGTTTGTTTGGCGGGAAGAAGAAGTGAGAAGTTGTGAATTGTGAGTCTTGAATTTTGAGAAAATGGTGAAATGCACAGCAGTGGAGTGATCTCGCTCCAACCAATCAAGACTGGGTGAGATCACATCCGATCGCAGTCGGAATTATAGCGTCAGTATGATCGTCTCGCGAGATCGGCTGCTCCAGAAAGAGCGGGACGCTTGCACTGACCGGGAAAATGATTATTCCCATGCAAACCAAAACGCTATCACGCCTTAATTTGTTAAAGTCGAAGATTAAGCTTGCCTGCTTCGACTTTAACAGCTTCCCCTAAAGCTAAGCTTCTAAGCCCCACCTAAAATCTAAAATCTAAAATTGATATGACACCTTAATTTGTTAAAGTCAAATGTTAAGCTTGCCTCGTTCGACTTTAACACCGTCCATAAAGCTAAGCTTCTGGGCCCAATCTAAAATCTTCTAAAGTCTAAAATCTAAAATTGATATGGTTCACCAACCCCCATCCGGTGCAAGAGATTTATTGCCCCTTGACGTTGCTCAAAAAATTTCGATCGAACGGCGCTTACAGCAGGTTTTTCACCGCTGGGGCTATCACCGGATTATTACTTCTACTCTAGAAAGGCTGGAGACTTTGATGGCTGGGGGCGCGATCGACCGATCGACCTTAATTCAACTGCAAGACGCCGAGGATGGAGAACTTGGTTTGCGGCCGGAATTGACAGCATCCATCGCCCGGGCGGCTGCAATGCGGATGGCCGGGACTCGGTGGCAGCCTCAGCGCCTCTACTACAACGCCAACGTGTTCCGCAAAGGCCCAGATACTGGCTCAGGCGGGCAACAGGAGTTCTATCAAGCTGGCGTAGAACTGCTCGGCGCCGGGGGGACGGTTGCGGATGCAGAAGTGCTGCTGCTGCTGTCGGAGTGCTTGCAGGGCTTGGAAATTGATGAGTGGCATTTGGTTTTGGGAGAAGCGGGCTTGACTGCAAGATTGCTGGAACCGTTTCCGCCAAATGTGCGCCAAAAAGTTCGGGGGGCGATAGCCAATCTCGATCGAATAGCCTTAGAAACTTTGCCGCTGTCAACGGAATTGCGAGAAAGAGCTCTGCTGTTGTTTGACTTGCGCGGCCGGCCAGAAGAGGTATTGCCAATTGTTGCCAAACTAGATTTAGATCTGCCGCAGCAAGCCGCGTTAAATAATCTCAAATCGGCGATCGAATTGCTGCACCAATGCCAGTCAAAAATTCCCAATCTAAAATCCCACATTCACCTCGATTTGAGTTTAATTCAAACCTTTGACTACTACACTGGAATTGTGTTTGAAGTTGTCAGCAGCAGCAAGACAGGACAGCGAGTTTTAGGACAAGGGGGACGCTACGACCAACTGTTGGGAGTGTTCGATCCCCAAGGGCAAAATTCCCCCGGCATCGGGTTTTGTCTGAATATTGAAGATTTGCACCAAGTTTTGCTGACAGAGGGGCAATTGCCCACCCAGACGCCAGCTAGCGACTGGTTGGTTGTGGCTCAAACTCCTGAAGCTAGTGCCGCCGCGTTTGCTTACGCTCGCAAACTCCGAGAGTCTACTCACTTAGTTCGGGTGGAAATAGATTTGGAGAGTCGGGAGACAGCAGAGTCGGCGCGGGAATACGCGCGCGATCGACGAATTGCTCAAATTGCTTGGGTAAATGTCGCAGGATTGCCAACAATTGAAACGGTAAATTAGGCTAATTGGTAATTGGTAATTAGTAGTTGGTAATTGGTTAAAAATCACCCGATATGATATTATGTATCCTGCTGATTCAGAGAAGGTTTTGTCAATTACTAATTGCTAATTCCCTATCTACCTAAAATGTTTTGAGAGAACACTATGGCACACACTATTGTTACGAATATTTGCGAGGGAATTGCTGATTGCGTTGGCGCTTGTCCGGTTGCTTGCATTCATCCCGGCCCCGGCAAAAATGTCAAGGGTACTGATTGGTTTTGGATTGATTTTGATACCTGCATTGACTGTGGCATTTGTTTGCAGGTTTGTCCTGTCGAAGGTGCGATCGTTCCAGATGAACGGCCTGAGTTGCAGCAAACTCCCGCTTGATTGCAATTGCGGGCTATATAGCTACATAAACTAAGGGGTAAGGTGCGCGCCCATAGCGCACCCTACATTAACTTTTTTATGAACCGCAGAGGGCGCAGAGGACACCGAGAAGAAGGGTGAGAAATAGTGGTAAAATCTAACATTTAGATATCGAGCGTGCAGGTAATTAATTAGGTTACTTTTTTGAATTCTTTCTCTTCCCTTCTCTTGTCTTCCTTCGTGTCCTTCGCGTCTTCGCGGTTCGTTAAAAAAAAGCCCGTGAAGCGTAGCTATCCCGCAGGGAATCGCACTTTACAAAAAAAAACTACAATAAAATCCTATGCAGCCGATCGCACTTTCCGACTCTCAAATTTTATCCATGCGCACCCACGCCGAAAGCGCTTATCCTGAAGAATGCTGCGGTTTGTTGCTCGGTCGAGTTACTGGCGGTGTTAAAACTTTGGTAGAAGTTTGGCCGACTCAAAATGCTTGGAGTGCTGAAGCTGAGGAGAATTGGCCCGAAGAAAAAGAATTGACAGAAAGACGCAGATATGCTATAAGTCCCGAAGATATGTTGCGGGCGATGAAACACGGGCGCGATCGCACTCTGGATATTATCGGTATATATCATTCTCACACGGATTGTCCCGCAGTTCCCTCAGAGTGCGATCGGACATTGGCGTGGGCCCAATACTCTTACATCATTGTGTCAGTCCGACAAGGCTGTTCAGAAGACCTCCGCAGTTGGAGTCTTGACGGAGAGGGGAACTTTCAAGCAGAGGAAATTCTCGCACTGGAACCGACTGAGATTAAGAAATAATTAGTAAAAATAACAAACACGTAAAAATGCGAAAGATTCAGATAGGATATAATTCAAAATCTGCGCTACACACAATATCATGCTAAATCCTAATCTGGACGAGATCCAGCTCAACAAACAAGAATACGAACGCTACTCTCGCCACCTCATCCTGCCAGAAGTTGGATTGGAAGGGCAGAAGCGTCTCAAAGCTGCCAGCGTGCTCTGCATCGGTACGGGAGGTCTCGGTTCGCCGCTGCTGCTGTATTTAGCCGCCGCCGGTGTTGGCCGCATTGGGATTGTAGACTTTGATGTTGTAGACCATTCCAATTTGCAGCGACAAGTAATTCACGGCACTTCTTGGGTTGGGAAACCGAAGATTGAGTCGGCTAAAAATCGGATTTTAGAAATTAATCCTTTTTGTCAAGTTGATTTGTACGAAACTCGCGTTAGTTCGGAAAATGCGATCGACATTGCCACTCCTTACGATATCATCATCGACGGCACGGACAACTTCCCCACTCGCTATTTGATGAACGACGTTTGCGTGCTTTTAAACAAGCCCAACGTCTACGGTTCCATCTTCCGATTTGAAGGGCAAGCAACAGTTTTCAACTACGAAGGCGGCCCGAATTACCGCGATTTGTACCCAGAACCCCCGCCTCCTGGGATGGTTCCTTCTTGTGCAGAAGGTGGCGTTTTAGGCGTTTTGTGCGGAGTTGTTGGTTCTATCCAAGCAACGGAAGCTATCAAAATTATCTTGGGTCAAGGCACTACTTTGAGTGGCAGATTGTTGCTTTACAATGCGTTAGATATGACTTTCCGGCAATTGAAACTGCGGCCGAATCCAGTGCGTCCGGTAATTGAAAAGTTAATCGATTACGAACAATTCTGCGGCATTCCTCAAGCAAAAGATAAGGAAGCACAAGATCAAAAGAAAATCCCTGAGATGACTGTCACGGAACTTAAGGAGTTAATCGACAGCGGTGCCAAGGATTTTGTATTGTTAGATGTTCGCAATCCCAACGAGTATCAAATTTGTCAAATTCCTGGGTCGGTTTTGGTTCCTTTGCCGGATATCGAACACGGCGCAGGTGTTGCCAAGGTTAAGGAATTGTTGAACGGACACCGCTTGATTGCACACTGCAAAATGGGCGGGCGTTCTGCGAAGGCTTTGGGGATTTTGAAGGAAGCTGGAATTGAGGGGATTAATGTTAAGGGCGGGATTACTGCTTGGAGTGAAGAAGTAGACCCATCTGTACCTCAATATTAAGCTCAATCTTTTTCTGGGGCGGGTTTAGCTAATATCAGGAGATACAAGCGAGTAGACTCTGGTCATTAGTGTAAACTTAGGCTGAAAAACCTTTGTATCTTTCGTTCACAGCCGAGTCTAGAACCCTCTAAATTCCCCTTAAAAAAGGGGAACTTGACCTTTAGTAGCGAAGCAGGACACGGCATTGCCGTGTCCCTACATAAAACCCAGATTAACCCAACCCTTCAACCAACAAATTCCGAGCACTTTCTAACGCTTCCTGCAACTTACTTGCATCGCGTCCCCCAGCTTGCGCCAAATTAGGCCGCCCGCCGCCTTTTCCGCCGCAAATTTGAGCAATTCCCCCGATAAACTTGCCAGCTTGCAATCCTTTCTTATTGACTTCTGGACTAAAAGCTGCCACCAAACTTACCTTATCCGGTTCAGGAATTGATGCCAAAACAACCGCAGCATTTCCTAACTTTTGCTGCAATCTTTCCGCCGCAGTTTTCAGCGCTTCTGTATCCACATCTCCCAATTGAGCTACAATGATTTTGAATTCGCCGATCGCCTCAGCCGCACTCAGCAACTGGTCGGATTTCGCGATCGCCAATTCCGATTTGACAGCAGCCAAATGTTTCTGAGTATCCTTCAACTCATTCTGCAAATTAGTAATCCGGTTGGGCAATTCTTCAGGCTTCGCCTTAAATCGATCGCCCAAATCGCGCACTACCTTATCCCGCACGTTCAAATAGTCCAAAACAGCTTGACCGGAAACCGCTTCAATCCGGCGAGTTCCCGCCGCTACCCCGGCTTCGGAAACAATCTTAAACAGCCCGATTTCTGCGGTATTGCTGACGTGAGTTCCGCCGCACAATTCCATCGAAACGCCGGGAAAATCGATAACCCGCACCACGTCGCCGTACTTCTCGCCAAACATCGCAGTTGCGCCTTTTTCTCTCGCAAGGGCGATCGGCATTTCTGCAACAACCGCAGCGTGGGCTTCAGCAATCCAACTATTAACTAAATCCTCAACTTTCTGCAACTCTTCTGCTGTGACAGCGCGCGGAGAATTGAAATCAAACCGCAATCTTTCTGACGATACCAGCGAACCAGCTTGCGAAATCGAATCGTCCACAATTTTTCGCAAAGCTGATTGTAATAAGTGAGTTGCTGTGTGGTTGGCCTGAATTCGGCGGCGACCGCTATTGTCAATTTTCGCAGTAATACTATCGCCAACTTTCAGGGTTCCCCGTTCCACAAAGCCGAAATGGACGAAGAAATCCGATTCCTTCTTCACATCATCAACTCTCACCAACAAACCATTACCATTATCTCCGCTTTTCAAATAACCTTTATCCCCAATTTGTCCGCCGGATTCTGCATAAAAGGGCGTTTGGTTCAACACAACTTGTACCTCAGTGCCGGCGGCTGCTTCCTCGACAGATTTGCCGTCAACTAAGATAACTTCCACCTCAGCTAAACTCGACAATTCAGCATAACCGACAAACTCAGTTCCTTGGATTGTTTCAGCCAACTTATCCAAAGAACCCTGCACGGTCAAATCGATTGTTTGGCGAGCATCTTTAGCGCGAGTTTGCTGTTCCTTCATCGCCGCTTCAAATCCGTCCAAATCCACAGAAATTCCCTGTTCCTCAGCAATTTCTTGAGTCAGTTCTAAGGGGAAACCGTAGGTATCGTAAAGAGTGAAAGCATCTTGACCGCTGATTTGTTGGTTTGCTTGCTGTTTAGTGCGATCGACAATTTCCTCCAGCAGCTTCTCTCCGCGTTCCAAAGTCTTGAGAAACTGCGCTTCTTCCCTTGCCAATTCCGCCTTAATTTGAGCTTCCCGCGATCGCACGTTCGGATAAGCAGCTTCCGAAAGGGCGATCGCACTTTCTGCCACCCGCACCGTAAATTCGCCCTGAATTCCAATCAGCCGCCCGTGGCGCACCACCCGGCGAATCAAGCGGCGCAAAATGTAACCCCGACCAACATTCGACGCGCGAATTTCGTCCGCAATCATGTGCACCACAGCCCGAATGTGATCGCCAATTACTTTCAGCGAAACCTTGACTTTTTCATCGCTATTGTGGTAATCAATCCCGGCAATTTCCGCCGCCGATTGAATGATCGGAAAAATCAAATCTGTTTCGTAATTATTGGGGACTTTCTGGAGTATTTGCGCCATCCGTTCCAGTCCCATGCCAGTATCAATATTTTGATTTTGCAGCGGTGTTAAATTGCCCTCTGCATCCTTATTGTACTGCATGAAAACCAGGTTGTAGAATTCAATAAACCTGGTATCATCTTCGAGGTCAATATTGTCGCCTCTCTCTGGGTGAAAATCATAGTAAATCTCCGAACACGGGCCGCAGGGGCCAGTCGGGCCGGATTGCCAGAAATTGTCATCTTCTCCCATGCGCTGAATGCGATCGCCCGGAATGCCAATTTCATCGCGCCAAATCGCAAAAGCTTCGTCATCTTCTCGGAAAACACTAACAACCAAATTAGACGCTGGTAAACCGAAAACTTCCGTGGAAAGTTCCCACGCCCAGGCGATCGCCTGTTTCTTGAAATAATCCCCGAAACTGAAGTTACCCAACATTTCAAAAAACGTGTGGTGGCGGGCAGTGCGGCCGACGTTTTCGATATCGTTGGTGCGGATGCACTTTTGAGAAGTCGTGGCGCGCGGTGATTCGGCGGCGCGCTGTCCGAGAAATATTGGCTTGAATTGTAGCATTCCGGCGATCGTCAGCAACACTGTCGGATCTTCCGGCACCAAAGAAGCACTCGGCAATATCTTATGTCCCCGCTGAGCATAAAAGTCGAGGAACGTTTGGCGGATTTGGCTGCCACTGAGAAACTTAGGAGAAATAGACATGACAAAAACACTTAAGTATGTAAAGATGTAGCAACAATAGAATTTATAGGACTTACGCACGGGTGTCCAGAAACCCGGTTTTCAAACCAAAATACTTGCTTAAAATCCTCAATCTGGGTAGAAAAACCCGGTTTCTTGGTTACGAGTGCGTGAGTGCTAACTTACATCTATTTGGAGATTCATATCATTATACTTAGTAATGTAAAGACCTATCAACTTTTGCAAATAGTGCTTTACTCCTCCGAAAGGCCATGCTAACTTAATAATAGACACCGGGACAGAAAGAGAAAGGAGGTCACTATATTTAGAAAGAAAGTTCAAGGATATAGGCATGGTGTCTCCGGTCTAGATTCCCAGGCGCAGCAGAAATTAAACGAACACAACTTGGAATAGTGGCGAACTGCCGATCGAGCAGTCAAGCCAAACCGCAGTCAAGTAAGACTTAGTTGTCGTTGCTGATTAAAAGTAAAGCTGCACAAGTTGTAAACCCTAGTAAGTAACAGTTCTCAATCGGAAACACATCTCGTTTGTTAGAAAAAACAAAGCTCTCATATTATTGGGTCTGATCGCTGTCGATCGGGCCCTATGAATTTTTGGGTGATCGCATCAGGAGAGGGTTCGAGGGCGAGTGAGAGAGAGGGGCAGAGTTCGGCTGTAGAAGTGCTTTCTGCTCAAAGGCTACATCCCTGGGAGCCGATCGGCGAGCGATCTGTGCAGCTTTTGAGTTATATATTATATATAATAGGACGTGGGCGCCCGCCCCCGCCCGCTTTTTGCCGGGGATCAAGCGCTGTGGTATGAGGCACTGTCAAGATGCGATATCATTGAAGATGTCAGTACAAGACATTAAAATCTACCCCGCTGTCCTGTATAGCAGCAAATCTACGCTTCTCTGAGCTTGCTGCAAGCCAAGGATCGCCAACCGCCATTTTTGGTGACAAGACCAGGCTCAAAAATTTGAATCTCAGGATATTTAGAGTCAAGACTCTAAAAAATCCCATCTCCGAGGCAGGGGTGAGAGTTCAAAAAATAAAAGCCCGCCCACTCAAAAAAGCTAGTGCCACCAACAACGGTAGTAAATCACTAGCACAGTTCTTAAACTCACAATCTCCGGAGATTCTAGGTACAAGCATGGCCGAAATAACTAAAGAAGAAATGCGCGAACGGCTGGGAAATATCGACCAAATTCGCGATATAATTTTTGGAGCGCAGCTTAGAGAATACGACAATCGCTTCGATAAAATAGATTCCGACTTGTCGATGATGCAGCAAGATATGCAAACTCGCATCGAACAAGTAAAAACAGTTCTTTCAGGAGAAATGAGGGCTGCCGTTGAATCGTTAGAAAAGAAAGTTAAATCGCTCACCTCAAACACCCAAGAAGAAAGCGCAGACATCCGTCAGCAAGTCGATCGCGTTAACCGAAAATTCTCCAGCAGCATTGAAGCCCTCGACGAGGCTATTGACAATCAAACCCGTTCGCTTCGCGACGAACTCTCCCAAAGCAGAGAGCGACTATCTGAAGAAACCCGCACTTTGAAAACACAGGTTTTTGAAGAACTCGATCGTCGCTTTTCTATGCTCAGAGATGTTAAAGTTTCTAGAGACGACATGGCAGAAATTCTGTTTGAACTCGGTATGAGGCTCAAAGGAACAGAATTTGTACCCGAACTTAAAGGCGTTGCGGATAATAAGCTAAATACCGAATTTCTGTTGCCGGAGCGCCACCATAACGGATAATAACGCATGGCTTTACCGAAAGAAAATCCGGCTGACGAAAATGAGTTAGAGGGTTTTGTTTCTCAATCTGACGAGTCTGCTGCCGATGCAGCAACCCAGCTAGAACCCTTGCTGAATCTGTTAGTCGATCTCAAAATTATTGCAGGTTCCAACCAGCAAAATGCAGAGCCCGAAGATGACAGCAGTGGCGAAAATAATCAAGCTGGGGCCCTCGGCGGGTTGATGGATTTGTTAGGTATTTCTGAGCAAGGACCAGAGGAAGTTACAGCGAGTGTACCCCAAACTGGATCTCGCCAACCGGAGTCTGACGATGCCCCGCCTGTTGCAGCCGAGTTCAAAAATTTGCTATTCGCTACTCACAAACTCAACACTTCAGAACTGGAAAAAGACTATTCCTCCGCTAAAACTATAGATGTTTCCGCGATTGCCCAGCCGGATTTGGAGGAGGAATCACAGCCTGTCGCAGAATTGTCTAACTTGACAATGAAAGATTCTCTACAGGAAGTACAGGGTCAAAAATCCCACGGGTTCGATCGGCATTTACAAGATTTTTTCGCTTCCGAAACCGAGTCAGAACCCTCGGAAATTCTCCATAACCCGATAGTTTCCACAGTCTCAGAGCCACCCCAAACTGCATATTTAGATCCGGTGGTTGCTTCGCTTCAATCGATGCCAAACTTGGTAGAACAGCCGACACCGATATCGCAGCCAGGAGAAATATTAGGTCAAATTAAACAGGATTTAAATGAAGCCGACAGCGCGATGGAAAGGCTGCAAAATCTGATGTTCGGCTCCCAAATTTCTGATATCGAGCAAGTGAAAAGTCTGCTGGCAGAAAACGATTTGCCGGGGGTGCGCCACCTGATGGCAACAATCGACGATAAATTAGGAAAACTGGAGCACCAAATCTACGAGCCCCAAGAGTTAATTGAGTTGATGTTGCCTTGGATCGCAGAAATTCTCAGCCGCAAAATTGCCGACTCCAGAGAAGAAGTTGTCAACGCGATCGGACCAATTATTGACGAAGTGATTAGGGCAAAAACTCAGGAAAATAAGTCGGCAATGAGTGCGGCAATAGCTGAGCTGCTTCCCGACGCACTTGCTCAACAAATAGTCAATTCGCCAGCGGATATTGCTCGCGCGATCGCCCCAGAAATCGGTCTGGCAATTAAAGAGCAAATTCGCCTCGACCAAGAGTCGATCGCCCAAGCCCTTGCACCGGAAATGGGCAAAGCGATTACAGCCCAAATAAAACTCGAACGCGACTCTATGGTGGATGCGCTCTATCCCGTAATTGGCAGTACAATTGCCCGATACATGGCAGAAGCTATCAAGACAATTAATGAAAAAGTGTCAAATGCCATCAGCGTCGAAGGATTCAAAAGAAAAATTCGCTCCAAAGTACAAGGAGTCTCCGAAGCTGAATTAATCCTCCAAGAATCAGTACCCTTCACCATCCAAGCAGCATTCTTAATTCACAAAGCATCAGGCTTAATAATTTCCGAAGTTCAAAATTCAGAAAGCTACCAGTTAGAATCAGAAATGGTAGCAGGAATGCTCACAGCTATTCGCAGCTTTGTTAACGACTGTATCATTCGGCCGGGAGAAGTTTCCGAACTAAATCAAATTGAATACGGCGACTCCAAGATTATGCTAGAAGTAGCGGGATATTGCTACATGGCAGTCGTGATTAAAGGAGAACCGCCAGACTCTTTCATCCAGAAAATACGAGGAACCGTTAGTAATCTCATCCTTAATTATGGTCAAGTAATTCACGAGTTTAACGGCGACCCCGGTACTATACCGGAGTCGCTGCACCCGTCTATAAAAACTTTATTCGACCCGCTACAAACGGAAAAATCAACAAAACCCCCGATCGCCCTAGCGGTTATCAGTTTAGCCGCCTTGAGCTTAATCTTAGTACCTTGGGGAATTTATCAGTACCGCAGCAGCGTTGAGCGCCGCCTCGAAGCCAATGCGATCGCAGCTTTAGCCTCGACTCCCGAATTAGCAGTTTACCGCTTAGATGTGGCAGTTGATGGCAAAACTTTAAAGCTAACCGGAAAGTTGCCCAATCAAGAATTGCGGGCACAAGCCGAAAAAATAGTCGCATCAACTGCACCGAAATTGCAATTAGATAATAGAATTATAGCTGTAGATGTCCCCCCAGATCCAGTTTTGACTGCGGCCGAGGTGCAGCGGATTACCGCAGTTTTGAACCAGAGAGAGGGCGTTTCTATTTCTAGTCGGTATGGCGATCGTAAAGTGACTGTAGAGGGCAAAGTTAGAGACAGTGCAGACGCACATAAAATAGCTCAGTCCCTGAAGCAAATTCCCGGTGTTCAGTCGGTCATCAGTACCGTTAAATTAGAGCCGCTTAAAATTACAACCCGCATCTACTTCGAGCCAGGAACGACAAAATTAGAATCAACAGATGAAGAAATCATCGCCAGTGTCAAAAAATTCATGGATCAATATCCTCAAAAACAGATTAAGATAATTGGGCACAGCGATCGAAGTGGAGAACTTGCTACAAATCAACAGTTGTCGCTCAGACGTGCCGCAGCAGTGCGAGATGCTTTAGTGCGGCAAGGTGCTAACCCAAAGCGCCTCCAAACTGTTGGCATCCCCCATCCTCCTGCCGACGTGGAACCCAATCAACCGCGAATTTTAAGCAGATGCGTGGTATTTGAACCAATAACTAAGACCGTAAACAGTAAATAATTATGTCAGTTAGTATATCTAAAAAAATGTGTATGATCGGCGATTTTGGCGTGGGCAAAACCAGCCTGATCCGCCGTTTTGTCGATCGGCAATTCAGCGACCAGTACCTCTCCACTGTAGGAGTAAAAATTTCCAGCAAAATCTTAGAATTAGAAGGGGTAAAGCAGCGGGAAAACGTGACTGCAAAGTTGCTGATTTGGGATTTAGAAGGGCATACAAAGTTCAAAGGAATAGCACCGACTTACTTGCAGGGAGCTAGTGGTGTTTTAATCGTTGCCGATGTCAGCAGATCCGAAACTGTTGAGCGAATCTCCGAACACATTCAGCTTTTTTCTTCAGTCAATCCTAAAGGATCAATAATCGTCGCTTTGAACAAAGTAGACTTGATTGACGAAGAAAAATTGGCGCTGCTAGTGGAAATATCTAATTCGATATGTCAAGACAAAGTAATAGCAGTTTACACGACATCTGCTAAAACAGGCAAAGATGTTGACGAAATTTTCTATAAATTAGCTTACACAATGATAGAACAAGTATGAATCCACTGTTAAGAAAGCTGTTAGGCCCGCGACAAACACAGTATTTGATAGTCAATCACCATTTTATCATTCAGGCAGTCTCTGCCGAAGTACAGCATTATGCCGATAGTCCGGGCGACGCGATACCCGGTGCAGATGCTCGCATGAGTTTTCCCGAACTGATTGGCATTGAAAATATCCTCATGTCTATCATTATGGGACGGCTGCCGGGTTTTGAAGTCAAAGGTATCGCTCGCTTTACCGACCCGAACCGCCCTTTATACTTTGATATGTTGGCTATCAAATATGAAGAAGAACAAGAAGATGTGCCAAGTAAATTGCTAATTTTGATTGAAGATACCACCGAAAAGATGGTGATGAAGCAATCGTTGATTCAGAGGGCGAATGAAGCTAATCTTTTGGTTAGTGCCTTAGCCGCTTCTAAAGATTATATAGATAAAGTTATTCGGTCGATGGGCGATGCTTTGTTGGTGACAACAACATTAGGAACTATCAAAACAATCAATCAATCGGCCCAATGGTTATTTGGGTATAGCGAAGCAGAATTAATCGGCCAACCCCTGTCTTTAATATTACTCGAAGACACATTAATTTACCAAGCTCGCCACCGCTATATTTTGTCTCAGAAAGAGCTGCGTAGAGAACTAGAAATAGTCTGCACTACTAAAGCAGGAGAAGAAATTTGGGTAGAATTTTCCTGTTCAGCAATTCAGACCGAACTAGAGGGACTTTACGATTTCATTTATATAGGCAGGGACATCACAGAACGCAAACAACAAGAAATAGAAATTCGCGGCTCTTTGGCAAAAGAGCAAGAACTCAGACAGGTAAAATCTCGTTTTTTCTCGATGATTGCTCACGAATTTGGCAATCCTCTAAGTACAGTATTATTTGCTACTAAAATCCTCCAAGACTACGGCGACGAAATCACCCACGCGGAAAAACAAAAATACCTGCAACACGTTAGATCGGCATCTCAACAAATGGCTCAGCTATTAGATGACGTGCGGTTGCTCAGCAGCGCCGAAGCCGGGAAACTCGAATTCTATCCCGCACCAGTTGACTTAAAAAACTTTTGCAGTGAGTTAGTAGAATCAATTAAAATTAGTTATGGAAAAAATCATACAATTAACTTTACTTATCAAGAATTAGTTACGCCAGAGCAAAAAAATGATAACGAGTCGCAGGAAACGCAACAGTTGCCCGCACTAGATCCAAAATTGCTGCGACACATTTTGACAAATTTGCTGTCAAATGCAGTCAAATATTCGCCCCTCGACAGCAATATTTATTTTGAATTAAATTATCAGAATAATAAAGAAGCTACATTTAAAATTAAAGACGCAGGCATTGGCATTCCTCTCGAAGACCAAGAACAACTCTTTGAATCTTATTATCGAGCCAAAAATGTCGGAAAAATACCCGGTACAGGACTAGGTTTATCCATAGTCAAGCAGTGTGTAGATTTGCACGGCGGTCAAATAGAATTTTCCAGCGAGATAGGGTTAGGCACTACATTTTTAGTTAGAATTCCCTTTGATAAAAAGAGATAAATAGATTGATTTTAGATAATTCCATCCTAATGGCGCATTCAATACTAAAAATCTCACATGAAAACCTTGTTAAAAAAACTATTAGTTCCCCACCACTTGGAGTACCTAGCACTTGATAAAAACTTTTTAATCCAAGAAATTTCTCTGAAAGTTCAGCGATTTGCCGACTCTCCCGAAGAAGTAGTCGCCGGCAACGATGTTCGCATTCCCTTTCCAGAATTAGTGGGAACTGAAGAAATTTTCATCGATATTTTTGAAAAACGGTTGCCAAATTTTGAATTAAAAGCAATCACGCGGCTATTAGGAGACGGTTCGCGACTTTATTTTGATATGTATATGGTCGAGTTCACCAATGACGAGAATTATCAGAGATTAATTATATTTTTTGAGGACGTAACCGATAGGATGGCTTTAGAACAAACTCTAGTGCAAGCTACCAATGAAATGGATATTTTATTGAGTACCTTAGCGGCTACTAATAATTATGTTGAAAAAATTATTACTTCAATGGCGGAAATTTTGTTGGTAACAACAGCATCAGGAAAGATTAAAAAAGTCAATCAAGCCGCTCAAGATTTGTTCGGTTACAGCGAATCAGAATTAGTAGGCCAGCAAATAGACGCTCTTGCTGCTTTTGGCTCCTCTTTGCAAGCAGTCAGCCAAGAGGAGGCTCAACAATTGCAAACTAACCCCGAAGTAATTTGCACCGCAAAAACCGGAGAAAAGCTAACAGTTTCGTTTTCCTGTACGGCGATTTCGGCTGACATTAAAGGTATTTCTGGTTCTGGGCCCGCCCTTCAAGATTTCGTTTACATCGGCCGCGATGTCACAGATAGACAGCGAGCCCGCAAGCGACAAATAACTCAGTACGTCACCACTCGCATTCTGTCGGCATCCGAAACAATAAAAAAAGCTATAGCAGCAATTCTCCCCGTAATTTGCGACAGCTTGGGATGGGATACCGTCGAACTTTGGATGCCAGAATCTGGGGAAAAACTTCTGTCAGAAACTAAGAGAATAACTGGGGTGTCCGACTCCAATTTGCTTCGGTGCGTCGCCAGGTGGACAAAACGCTCAGTTTCTATCCCCAAATTTGTCGAATTTACCGAACAAATGACTTGTGCGTTTGGCGAAGGATTACCCGGTTTCGTTTGGGCACGCGGTTCCTCTCAGTGGATTGCCGATGTCACAAAAAGCGATAGTTGTATACGCCGCGAAATCGCTGCTGAAGAAGGACTGCACGGAGCTTTTGGTTTTCCAATTTTGGGCGACTACGATCCTGAAAATTCTGCAAAGTCTGTATTGGGGGTGATGATTTTATTCAGCCGCGAAGTGCAGTATTTTGATGAAGAATTACTCCAGATAATGGCAACCATCGGCAGTCAAATCGGTCAATTTCTCAAGCGAAAACAAGCGGAAATAGCTTTGCGGGAAAGCGAAGAACAACTGCGAGACTTATTTGAAAATGCTACTGACTTAATTCAAAGTATTGGAGCTGACGGTCATTTTTTGTATGTAAATCGGGCTTGGCGGGAAACTTTGGGCTACACCGAAGCAGAAATTGCTAAAATCACTGTTTTTGATATCATTCATCCGAACAGTTCCCCAGAGTCTCTGGATATATTGTATCAAGCTATTACCCAAAAAACGGTAAATGAAAATACATTGTATCCCGAGTCTATTGAACTAACATTTATTACTAAATATTATGAAAAAATTTTGCTTGAAGGCAGTATAAGCTGTAAATTTGCGGCAGGTTCGCTAGTAGCTATTCGCGCTATTTTGCGAGATATTACTGCTAGAAAAATGGCAGAGGAGGCCCTAGCAAAATCTGTGTCCCTGCTGCTAGCAACTTTTGATTCTACGGCAGACGGTATTTTAGCGATTGACAGGAACGGCAAAATTGTCACTTTCAATCGACAATTTGTGGAAATGTGGGGCATACCTAATGAAGTGATGGCACTGCGAGACGACGCCATAACGATCGCCTTTGTCCTCAACCAACTCAAAGACCCCCAAGCATTTCAAGAGAGAATACAATCACTTTACGAGCAGCCAGAAGCAGAAAGTTACGACTTGTTGGAATTTCAAGATGGCAGATTTTTTGAACGCTATTCGCAACCGCAGCGACTGGGAGATACAATTATCGGGAGAGTCTGGAGTTACCACGACATTACGGAACGCAAGCAAGCAGAAGATGCCTTGTGGGAAGAACAAGAAAAATCCGAAAAACTGCTGTTAAATATCTTGCCCAAGGCAATAGCAGAACGCCTCAAGCAAAACGAAACTACTATTGCCGAATACTTTCCGGAAGTGACTGTTTTGTTCGCTGACATTGTGGGGTTTACTGCTTTGTCTGCCGTCATGAATCCGATCGAACTTGTGGATATCCTAAATAAGATTTTCTCAGAATTCGACCTTTTGTGCGAACGGCACGGTTTAGAGAAAATTAAGACCATCGGCGACGCATACATGGCAGTAGGAGGACTGCCTGAACCCAGGGTAGACCACGCAGATGCGATCGCCAAAATCGCCCTAGATATGCAAGCAGAAATAGCCAGATTTAATGCCAAAAATAATAAATATTTTAGCATCCGCATCGGCATTCACAGCGGCCCGGTTGTTGCGGGAGTAATTGGTATAAAGAAGTTTATTTATGATTTATGGGGCGACACGGTAAATCTTGCTTCCCGCATGGAATCTCAGGGTTTGCCTTGGCGGATTCAAGTGAGCGAAACTACTTATAAACTGTTGGAAAATAAATATTTGTTTCAGGAACGAGGAATGATTGAAGTTAAAGGCAAAGGAGGAATGAAAACTTATATTCTTCTTGGTCGAAAACCAGCCAGCTCATCAGCCATCAGTCATCTGGCTGATGACTAAAAGTGTTGCTAAAGTTGATTAACAATTCTTTTTCACCAAGACTAATGGAACTTGCTAATTTGTCGGCCAATTTACGATCGCCCGACGAAGCTGTCGATCGCCACCCGGCCACGGTTGGGTCCTCAACTTCGCTCGCAGAGGCGATCGCCCTGATGCGTCGGACGAGCAACCCTTGTCCAATGCCTAATTCACGTGCATTTCACGACTCAAACGAAACTGTACAAGCATCGATTAGTTGCGTCTTAGTTGTCGATGAAAACCAGCTAGTCGGACTGCTAAGCCCGGAAGATGTGCTGAACTTAGCCGCGGCAGAATACGGATGGCAAGGCATGAAAGTTGCCGACGCAATGACGCGGAATTTAATTGTCTTACAAGAATCAGAATTTACAGATCTTACTACCGCATTCAAGCTATTTTGTCAATACTCGATCGATTGCTTGCCAATTGTAGATGAACGGGGTCAGCCAGTAGGTATAGTCAGCGAAAAAAGGATTCGCCCAGCAATGTATAGCTGGATCGAGGCACTGCATCAAGAAGTGGCAAAACTCCAGGAACAATGCGAAGTGTTAGAGGGCAATTGTGAACTCGAAAAAGTCAGCGATCGCCAAAATGCCGAAAATGCCATGCGGCAAAGCGAGGCGCGCTACCTGGCGATTGTGGAAGACCAAACCGAACTGATTTGCCGCTACCTGCCAGACGGTAAAATAACTTTTGTCAATCAAGCTTACTGCCGTTATTTCGGCCTGCAGGCGTTCGACTTACTCGGCAAATGCTTCATGTCCCTGCTGCCAGAAGCAGACCGAGAAATTTTTCAACAGCAATATACTTCTGTGTCTCCCGACAACCCTATTTTTACCTGCGAGCACCAAGTAATTTTGCCGAGCGGGGAAATTCGCTGGCACCAGTGGATCGATCGGGCGATATTCGACGAGAGGGGACAAATCGTCGAGTATCAAGCAGCAGGCCGGGATGTCACGGATCGCAAACAAGCAGAAATCGCTTTGCAGCAGCTCAATGCAGAGTTAGAACTGCGAGTGCAGCAGCGGACACAATGGTACGAAATGGCAGTATCGGCCGGCAAAGTGGGGGTTTGGGACTGGAATTTGGAAACCGACGAAATCTACATTGCTCCGTCTTTGAAAGCTTTGTTGGGGTATCAGGACGCAGAGATTCCTAACCGCATGGAAAATTGGGCATCTCACGTTCATCCCGACGATCGAGTTACAGTCGCCCAAGCAGTAAATGCTTATCTAGAGGGTTTGACAGAAATTTATGAAGTAGAACACCGGATGGTGCGTAAAGACGGCAGCACCTGCTGGATACTTGCCCGAGGCAGCGCGATCCGATCGGCTTCTGGCAAGGCCTTCCGCCTGACTGGCACTGACACCGACATTACGGATCGCAAATTGACCGAAGAAAAACTTCAAAACTCCGAAGCCGAACTGCTGGCGCTGTTTAACGCGATGACGGATATTGTCCTGGTTTTCGACGCAAGCGGCCGCTACCTCAAAATAGCCCCCACGGCTCCCCAACTGCTGTACAAACCTGCTCCTGAAGTGCTGGGCAAAACCCTCGCCGAAATCTTCCCAGAAGCGGAAGCTAATTTTGCCCTGGGTCACATTCGCCAAACCTTAGCATCTAGGCAAACTCACAGAGTTGAATACAGCATGGAAGTTGGCTGCAAGTTATTCTGGTTTGATGCCAGTATTTCGCCGCTGGATCTCGATCGGGTGATGTGGGTCGCCCGAGACATTACCGCTCGCAAACAGGCAGAAGCTGCACTGCAAAAGAGCGAGGAAAAGTTTCGCAACTTATTTGACGATGCTCCGATCGCGATTGGTTTGGCAAGCGTGCGCGACTACCGCACGATCAAAGTGAATGAAGCTCACCGCCAGATGTTGGGCTACAGCGATTCGGAGTTGGCGGCGATGACTTTTACTCAACTGACGCATCCAGAAGATTTACAAGCAGATGTGGAGCAAGTCAAGCAGTTGGTCGAAGGCAATATTTCTCGCTTCGGGATCGAAAAACGCTTGATTAAGAAGAATGGCGAGCTGATTTGGGCAAACTTGACGGTGACGCTGATCCGCGACCGCGAGGGAATTCCTCTCTACAGCATGGGGGCGATCGAAGATATCAGTTATCGTAAGCGGGCCGAAATGGAATTTCAGCAGTTAAAAGAACGCCTGCAATTGTTACTGGCTTCTAATCCGGCAGTAATTTTTACTGCCGCACCCACGGGAGATTTTTGTACTACTTACATTAGCGATAACGTTAAGGCAATCGTGGGCTACGAACCCAAAGAACTGTTAGCAGATTCTAAATTTTGGTCGAGTCGGATTCACCCTGAAGATAGGCTCCAATTTCTAGCAAACTTTTCAGATTTGTCCGAGGGTACAAATTGCATTTGCGAGTACCGATTTCTGCACCTAGATGGACTTTACCGCTGGCTGCGGACGGAACTGAAACTATTGGTTGACAGCAGGGGCATTCCGATCGAAATTATTGGTTACGCCGCCGATATCACCAATTCTAAATACGCCGAAATAGCGCTGCAGCAGCAGTTCGATCGAGAACGGCTCGTCGAGGCGATCGCCCGTCGCGTCCGCCAGTCTTTGCAATTAGAGGAAATTCTCAACACTACGGTTGCCGAACTCCAGCAAGTATTATTAGCTGATCGAGTTTTGGTTTATCAACTTTTACCCAAAAGCGGCGGCCGAGTCATTGCTGAAGCCGTGGCAGAAGGATGCAGCCAACTCGTGGATAGATATTTTGGCGAAGAGGTTTTTCCGCCTGAAAGTTATCAGCTTTATTTGCAAGGGCGAATTTCTGCGATCTCCGAACTAGATTCTCCCTTCCTTACAGCTTGTGTGGCGGAGTTTATGAAACAGATTGAAGTTAGGGCAAAGTTAGTAGTGCCGATTATTCAGCACAGCCAACTTTGGGGATTGCTGATTGCCCACCAATGCGATGGTCCTCGTGAGTGGCTAGAATGGGAAATCAATTTATTTCATCAGTTGGTGAATCAATTAGCGATCGCTATTCAGCAATCTCTACTTTACCAGCAACTGCAAGCTGAACTGAGCGATCGCAAACAAGCGGAAGCAAATTTGAAAAACTCCCTCAGAGAAAAAGAAATTTTGCTTAAAGAAATTCACCACCGCGTCAAAAACAACCTCTGCGTAGTTGCCAGTCTGTTAGAATTGCAATCGAACACAGTTGCCGACCCGCAAGTAAGCAAAATGTTTGAAGAAAGTCAGAATCGCCTTTATTCTATGGCTTTGATTCATGAAAAACTGTACCGATCGACTAACCTAGCGCAAATTAATTTGGGCGAATATCTTGAAGATTTGGTAAGTAACTTGTTTCACTCTTATAATATTAGCAACAACCAAATTAAGTTGCAGGTATTAGCTAAGGCAATTTCCCTAAATCTTGAAACCGCTACTCCCTGCGGTTTAATTGCCAATGAATTGGTTTCAAATACCCTCAAACACGCTTTTCCTGATGCCATGAGTGGTACAGTTAGTGTAGAATGTTATCAAACGGAGGATGGAGAAATCAACCTCTTAGTTACGGACAACGGCATCGGCTTTCCTCGAAACTTAGATTTTCGGAAAACTAACTCAATGGGCTTTCAAGTTGTCTGTACTTTAACTGAGCAGTTAGAAGGAAGCATCGAACTTTTAACACAAACTGGCACAGCATTTCACCTAAAATTTCATGAGTTAAACTACTCCCAAAGGTTTTAAAATTATGGATGTGGCAGAAAAAGCAATTAATATTCTGATTGTCGAAGACGAACTCTTAATTGCTAAAAGTTTAGCCCAAAAACTAGAAAACTTGGGATATCAAATCGCAGGCATTGTCTCTTCAGGAGCCGATGCCATTCATCGCGCCGGCGAATTGGAACCTGATTTGATCTTAATGGATATAGTCATCAAAGGCGACATTGACGGCATAGAAACAGCAGTAATAATTAATCAAGAATTAGAGATTCCAATTATCTATACAACTGCCTATGCCGACGACGCAACTTTGGAGCGAGCCGAAAATACTGGCTCTTACGGCTACCTCCTCAAACCTTTTAAGCAAAGAGAACTACACGCCACAATCAAGATAGCACTGAGCAAACATCAAGAAGCAGTTAGTTTGAAAAAAATAATGGCATTAGCAGCAGAAAAAAGCGAAAATAGAGCGCGCTTTATTTCAATGGCTTACCACGATTTAAACACTCCTTTAACTACTATACAGTTATCGGCTGAAATGCTAGAAGATAGCGAATTGCATAAAAACCCCGGAACTACTCATAAAAATGTCGATCGCATTAAAAAAGCCGTCAGTAATATGAGTAGTTTGCTGGAAGATATTTTAATGCTTAGCAAAGCAGAATCAGGAAAAATTTCCTTAAATTTAAATCAGATTAATGCTACGGATTTATGCAATTCTATTTTAGAAGAACTGCAACCTATCGTCACCGATAAACACCTAGTACATTTCCGCAGTCACACAAACCCGCTGCACGCCAATCTCGATGCTAAACTACTGCACCACCTTCTGACTAATCTGCTTTCAAACGCCATTAAATATTCTCCAAACGGTGGCAAGATCTGTTTAGACTTAAGCTGCGAAAACCAACAAATAATTTTGTGCGTTCGAGATGAGGGAATTGGGATGACACCGGAATATCAAGGAAAACTATTTCAGCAGTTTGAACGGGGTGCTAATGTAGGCAAGATTAAAGGATCGGGTTTGGGACTCTGCATTGTCAAACACATAGTTGACCTGCACGGCGGTACAATAAGTGTGGAAAGTGCGATCGACAAAGGTACTACATTTATTGTCGCGCTGCCTTTTTGTGGTGACGATAACAGCTAACAGTTAACAGTTAAAATTAGTCATTGTCAGCAAAATCTATGGGGAGACAAAAGCGCGATCGCCCTATCTTCTTCTCCCCCCGCCGCATTTGCAAATCGCTCAGCCAAAGCAGGTACAATCACCAAAGGATTGCTGAGACCCGAAAAAACCTGCAATCCAGGGCGATCGGCAATCGGCCCCACTACAGGCAAATTATCAGCGCTAAATGCCACACTACACTCGTGCCAAGTTGCAGGTAAACCTGCCAAATCAGGCAAAACCTTGCGAATTCCTGCCCGAATTGCCGTTTCGCTGGTTTCGCGATCGACTTTAGCATTCAAATCGCTCAAAGTGCGCGACAATTGCCCGATCCGCAAACTCCCATCCTTAAACCCAATTGCACCCGAATCTAAAATCGGCGGCTGTAACTCTTTACCCGGTTCATCCCAAAGAAAATCCACCTCACTTCTACTCGATTCAGCTTCCAATTCAAAACGTTTTAATACCGCAGGCATCACCAAAGTCCTGAGTTTCAAATCCACAGGTGCAGTTTCCAAAATCTCCGTGCGAGTAAAATAAACTCCCACAGAAACACCAGCGGCTTTCAGCAAACTCCGACTCCAACCTCCAGCACAAACCACAGCATTTTCACAACGATAAATTCCCTGCGCCGTCTTGACTCCCGAAATCCGATTTCCCTCTTCTATAAACCCAATTACTTCAGCAAATTCTATCGTTCCTCCCAACCGTAGAAACCCTTGACAATAAGCTTTATTTGTGGCTGTCGGCGAAATGTGACCGTGACGCACAGTCAGAGCTCCGGCGATCGCACTTTTATTCAGCAAAGGTTCCAACTCGCCAGCTTCTGCAACACTCAAAAGCTGCGGAACAATCGCAAAATGCGCGTAATTAGACGCCACTTTTTCGGCATCACTGCCCGAATCAATTGTCAGCAACAAATCCAACTCGCGAAACTCAGTATCAGCATCTAATTCCGCAGATAAATTGCGGTGGCGTTCGATACCTTCTTGACACAATTGGCGAGTTAAATCACTCGTCCCCGACCAATAAGCCAAGCCACCATAACTAAAACGAGTAGCATTTTGCATGGCAGCATCGCGTTCCACAAGCAGCACAGCAAAACCTTTTTTTGCCAGTTCGTAACTCAGTGATGCACCAGTAATGCCACCGCCGACAACAATCCAATCGTAACTTTTCATGGGCAACTCAAAGGGAAGGAAAATATCATGCTTAGATTTTAGCTTAGGTTTTTTTCCGAACCAGCCGAAAAACCTCTACCTACAGGAAGAGGCTGCCTGCGATCGCCCTAACTGAAACTTCCACCCCTCGGGAGATGTTTGTGCAGGGCGATTTTTCGTTCAATAGTAGGAATTACAGCCAGCAAAAAATTAGAAATACCAGAGAGGTTTTTATGAGTATCGACAAACCAGGCAAAGATATGGAGCGCACTGTTAATCCGGGCGATCGCATTTCCGACGAACCGCAAAGCATCGAAGAAAAAGCCCAGCAACTGGCGGTAGACCACGTGCCAGACATCACGGGCGATGTTGTTACAGTTCCAACTTATGTGATCGTAGAAGAACCCGATGGGGAAAAGAAAGCTTTGCACCACGTCAAAGATGCCGACGAAATTTCTGACGTAATTCGGCAGGCCCGCGTTGACGAAAATGGCGAGCGGATTTGGGATTAAGTTCAATCCAATAAAAACGGTTTTGTTGTACAAAATTAATCGCTAGAAATCATGGAAACAAATCAAAGAAATAGTACCCCCTATCCGAATATTCCGCCGATTCTAGAAAGTGACGACAGAGAGTATCGCGACGCCGGCATTACGAGTACGCTTTCAGTTGCAGGCCATCCCATCCACCCCATCATCGTCATCTTTCCGGTAGCCTTTTTAGTAGGAGCCGCGGGCACGGACATCGGTTATTGGCTCACAAGCGATCCGTTTTGGGCGAGAGCTTCGGTTTGGCTGATGGGTGTCGGTTTTGCTGCGGGCATTTTGGCAGCAATCACGGGCTTTTTAGATTTTTTCAAAGTTAAAAGAGTGCGCGAGCGCAGTGCTGGCTGGTTGCACATGGGCGGCAATGTGGCGGTTATGGTACTTACCCTGATTAACCTGGTGTTGCGACAAGGTAATCCGGCTGAGCCGATCGTATATACAGGTTTAGCAATATCGATCGTCGTTGCAACCTTGCTGGGCATTACAGGCTGGTTCGGCGGCGAACTAAGTTTTCGCCACAAAATCGGCGTCATTGGCCCTACCAGTCATAATTCCTAGGTTCCTGAGCATTTGTAGTAGGGGCTTTCGTCCCTCTTCATTTGACACTTTAGGACTAAAGTCTTGACTACAAACTTAAAGATTGTCCCAGCCAATTGAGATAAGCATCACTGCCAGCGATAATAGGAATAGCAATAATTTCGGGAACTTCATAGGAATGGAGTTCCTGAACTTTTGTTTTTAAAGCCTCAAATTTAGCCATATCAGTTTTAATCACCAACTGCCACTCTGACCCGGCATGAATCTCGCCTTGCCAAGTATAAATAGAGCGAATTGGCGACAAACTCACACAAGCAGCCAGCTTGTTTTTAACTAAATTTTTAGCGAGATTCTCCGCCTCCGCCTCCGATGCAGCAGTTACCAGCACCACCCCAAAATTAACAGTCATAGCGATTTTAGATTTGAGATTAAAGAATTGATTTCAACAGAAAACCTTGAGCGTAATTCTTTGTAGCTCCAGAGCAATGCCCTTTCCGGCGAGGATATCTACCACTTTTAATAATTCTAGTTACCGGATTTAATCGATCGTGTCGCATCTAAATTTTACAGTCAAGTTGGAGGAAATTATTGGGGGGGGTTGGGGTTGGGCGAGATGCCCGCTGAAAAATCCAATTCAGATACGCAATTACCAATTCCCCACTTCCAAATTCCCCCTTTCCCATTACCCATTTTTAATTTCTGTCACTTCCCAAGAATTGACTCTGCCAGCCCCAGCTAAAGAAAAATAGCGTCTAGTAGATTCCGGCAAAATAGCTCCCGCCAACAAAGCATTATCTAAATTAGCTCCTATTAACGTCGCCTCGCTCAAATCTGCTGCCATCAAATCAGCTTGACACAACTTTGCCCAATTCAGATTTGCCCCTCTCAAACAACTTCCCCTCAACTTAGCGCCGGTTAAGTTTGCACCCGCCAACTTCACCCCACGCAACTGAGCCGCGCTGAAATTCGCCCCCACCAAATTCGAGCCTTCCAAATTAGCTCCCATGAGTTTAGCTTCGCTCACGTTAATGCCGCTTAAATCTACACCGCAGAGATTCACCCCTGTCAACTGCGCTCGCCGCAGACTGACTCCGGTTAATTGAGCTCCAAAAAGTTTTGCACTATTGAGCCTTGCACCGTAAAGGTTGGCCCAGTTAAAATTAGCTGCCGTCAGATTCGCGCCCAGCAAGTTAACTAATTGCAAGTCGGCGCTGCACAAATTGGCATTCCACAACACAGCGCCCCGCAGGTTTGCGCTAGTTAAAGTTGCGCCGCTTAACCTTACTCTGGGCAATTTTGCTTTTACCAAAAAAGCTCCACTCAAATTAGCTTTTGTCAAATCTGCACCCGAAAGTTGGGTTTCGCCCATTTTGGCAAAAGTCAGATTTGTTCTTTGCATCTGTGCATCGTTGAGTATTGCTTTGGTGAGAAACGCCCTGCTGAGGTTCGCCCCGGAAAGATTAGCTCGCGAAAGGTTGACTCCGATTAAGATTGCTCCGCTGAGGTTTTTCCCGCTGAGATCGGCTCCAGTAAAGTCTCTTTGTCCTTTTTCGTAATTGTTGAGCAGTTCACTAACTTCCATAGGGCATCATACCTTCTATGATTGTGGGGTTTCGATCCAGAAATCTTTACTGTTAAGGTTGTTTCAGAAAGGAAACTGTTTCAGAAAGGAAACTGTTTTAGCGTTTGCCTCAAACGGTATAAATTTCATTAACATCACTTTCTGTTTAAAGGCAATCTCTTAATAAAGATTTTATATCTTCCACGGGGTAGCGATCGCGCTTTCGGTATTTTTGAATTAAAAGTTAATGTTTTGTGACATAGTATAGTCCTGGCTTAACGATCGACCGTTATTTGCAACTTCAGGCGCAGCGTGCCCTTGAACCCTGCAGGAGGTTGCCAGGAACTCATGGCTCTCTTGAGAGTCTCTACGGCGTCTGTTGCTTGCAGCGTTGAGGTTTTAGTGTCGATCGCCACTCGGGCAACGCGGCCGTCTTGTACCGATAACTCCCACACCATTTCACCGCTAACCCCCGCCGGGAGATTAACCGATTGCAGGTATTGAGTCAAAGCGGCGAGTGCCCCGGCATCCAACCCTTCGGCGCTAACTACTTGGATGCGAGAAGCCAAAGGCTTCTGGGGTTGCAACTCACCGTAACCGGGCTGCCGCGGCATAGCAGGAGTTGGACTCACCGGTGCCGAGTGGCGATTCGAGGTAATGCTGGGAGAGCCGCCTCTAGTTGGCTCAGCCGCCTCGGACTCGAAAATACCCTCATAGCTGACACCCTGCGGTAATTCCACAGGCACTTGCACGCGGCGACGAGTTCCATCTGGTTCGACTCGCACTTCTTCGCTCACAGCCACAAAAGCCGTGTATTCCGACAGCAAGCGATAAGTCAGAGCAGTATTAGTCACAGCTTCCACCAGAGATTTAGTCTCTCCAGCAAACATTTGATTCATTAAATCTTTAATGCGCGATCGCCCCCAAAGTTGAGCTACCGCCGGATTGCCAAAATCCGTAGCGCCTGCTGCGACTGAAGTTGACTCTCGCTGCCGCCCGCCGGATTTAGCAAAATTAACAGGTAAAACTTGCTCGTAAGCTTTGCCGCCTGCAAGAGTGCCGCGGATGCGAAGTTGGCCGGGGGCTCGATCGGTCTTTTTGCCAAACAAAACCAGCGGCCCACTAGCAAACAAGTCTGGGGGTGCGATCGGATAAATCTGCGGTTTTTCCCCCATTCCTTCCCAACTAATTTGAATATTAGTCAATACCGGACTATTAATTTCACGAAAAAACTTTTCTGCCGCTTCTGCCGACGGTTCATCTTGACGAATTACCTGAGACGTGCCTCTTCCCACTTCCGCCAAACGGTTAATCAAAAACCGATTCACCGAACCGCCGACACCAAAACTATAAAGTCGATTTCCAGGTTTCAGACTCTGCTGAACCAGAGCCAGCACTTCATTTTCATTACCAATGTAACCGTCAGTAATTAGTACAATACTCCGCAGCCTTCCCCTTGCCGCTGCCGGAAAATTCATAACGGTTTGAATGCCGTTAAGCAGTTCAGTACCGCCGTTTGCCTGCAACTTTTCGATATAATTAATTGCTTTTTGTCGATTTTCTGCAGTATTTGCTAAAGAAGTTGTTGAAAGCGCTTGCGCAGTGTTGGCAAAATCAATAATAGTAAAAGTATCGTTGGGATTGAGCCCTTGAATGAAGCGGCGCATCAACTCCTTAGATTTTGCCAGGGGTTCGCCCTGTTGAGAACCGGAAGTATCCATCAGAAACACGACATCTTTAGGTACAATTTCATTAGTTTTGTAGTTTAAAGCCGGAATCAAATAAGTAGCAAAATGACCGCCCCGCTTGTCTGATTGAGTCAAAATAGTTGCCCGAGTATTTTCGCCCGCGACTCGATAGCGCAGAATTAAATCTTTATTGGGAATTGTGTCAGAATTGGCTAATTGGACTTGCACAATATTGCCGCTGCGGTGAGTGGTAATTTGATGGGAAGTAGAGCGCACATCACCGATTGCAAAGCCGGCATCTATTTCTACCGAAACAGCGATATTGTGGCCCGATCGTGTTCCCGGAGGCAAAACAGGCGGGTTAATGCGATCGGCACCAGAACTATAGCCCCCCCTTAGCAAGGGGGAGTTGGGGGGGATCGTATTTCCCGAAATATAGCGCGGCCCTACCACCATTGGAAACACAAATTCGTAATCGCCGCCAGCAAACTTGAGACTTTCGGTATAGCGAATCGTAACTTCAATTTTTTCTCCCGGTTTGATATTAGCGAGAGACTGAGTAAAAATATTGTCGCGTTCTTGTTCCAACAAACCCGCAGTCCGGCCTTGCTTTCTGGCTTGTTCGTAAATTTCCAAAGCTTCCTCACGCAGTTTGATATCAGCTTTAATAATTCGTGAGCCTATTTTAATTTCCATATCGTCCACCGCTGCTTCGTCGGGTAAAGGAAATATATAAACAGCTTCTATAGATTCGGGAAAAGGATTTTCAAACTTCTGAACAACTTCGACGCGGGAGATATTGCCAGCAATTTTGGCTTTAACTTCAGTCTGCTTGAGAGGAAAGACTTGTTCTTGAGTGGTATTGGGAGTTTTGACGAACAAACCGCCTACTCGACAGCTAGTTTCGGGCGATCGCGCCCCATTGCAATTAACATCGTTACTAGCGAGGATTTTCGGCGACACAGACGAATAATTTTCCCCAGGAGCTTTTGCCCGCGCCGCATTTGGAGCGAGCCACGCGCCACACTCGTTAGCGAAGCCCTCGAAGAGGATCGCAGCGAGCAATGCGATACCAGCAGAAAGCAACCGTTGAGGGGATAGAACGCAGACAAACTTCATAGCTGTTTTTTTTAGCAGACTTGAGGTGCTATCTTTACCATGACTTTACGCTTCGCGAAACGTTCCTGAGTTAGCTTTCTGAGAAAAATCACCAAGGGCGTAGGGCTGATTTTAGATTTTAGGTTGACTCGCCTAGGGGCGGACTGGGCGCTGGAATTTTTGTCGAAACCATGATTGCTCAGGGCGACTGCTGTCGGCCGCACGATCCGTATTTGGGTGATGTCGGTTGGGGCGATCGTCCGCGAACTCAACCTAGAAAATTGTATGATAGTTAAATAATTAAATAACTCTAACCTCAACCTCTCAAGCTCTAATAAATTGAAAAAGCCATGAATTTTATTAACCCCAAAACCGACTTTGCCTTTAAAAAAATCTTCGGCTCTGCTGACAGCAAAGACATTTTGATTAGCTTCTTAAATGCCATGCTCTACGAAGCGCAGCCAGTCATCGAAGATTTAGAAATTCTTGACCCTTATTTAGCTCCCAAAATCAAAGGAGTCAAAGATACTTACTTGGATGTCAAAGCAAAAATTGGTGGCACCAAAACAGTGATAATTGAAATGCAGGTATTGAATGTAGAATCCTTTGAGAAGCGGATTTTATACAATGCTACAAAAGCTTACTCAGTGCAATTGAAAAGCGGAGAAAACTACAACCTCTTAAATCCCGTGATTGCGTTGACGATTACAGATTTCCAAATGTTTGAGCATCTGGAAACAGTAATTTCGCGGTTTTGTATCAAAGAAAAAAACAATCTGGTCGAGTATTTGGCGGATGAATTAGAATTTGTCTTTGTTGAGTTGCCAAAATTTGACAAGACTTTAGCAGAATTAGAGACTCTGACTGATAAGTGGATATATTTCATGAAAACAGCTCGGACGTTAAGGTCTGTGCCGGAAGAGTTGGGAAATGTACCGGAACTCCGCAAAGCTTTTACAATTGCCAATGAAGCAAATCTCGATCCTGATGAATTGGAAGATTTAGAAAGGCGAGAAATTTTTATTCAAGACCAGCGCGGTGCAATTACCAAAGCTACCAGAATCGGGATAGAACAAGGAATAAGACAAGGCATCGAACAAGGCATCGAACAAGGCATCGAACAAGGCATCGAACAAGGCATCGAACAAGGCATCAAACAAGGAAAGTTGCAATTAGTTGTTCGTTTATTGGAGCGCCGTGTCGGCCCGTTATCGTCGGAGATTCAAACTCGCATCGCTCAGTTATCCGCTCAGCAATTAGAGAATTTAGGAGAGGCCGTCTTAGAGTTGGCCAGTGTGTCAGATTTGACAACTTGGTTGCAAGCACATAACAATCGTCAATAATTTGGTCAAATGGGTGTAGGGGCAATCCCCCGTGGTTGCCCTTATGGATTACCTATGTCACATTTGAGTCTGACCTGACATTGAAACATCTAAAGTCGAAAATCCTATGAGCAAATTTGTGTTTGTGACTGGCGGCGTGGTTTCCAGCATCGGCAAGGGAATTGTCGGTGCTTCCTTGGGCCGCCTATTGAAGTCGCGGGACTATTCGGTCTCGATTTTGAAGCTAGACCCGTATATTAACGTTGACCCCGGCACTCTGAGCCCGTTTCAGCACGGAGAAGTCTTTGTGACGCAAGACGGTGCGGAAACTGACCTGGATTTGGGGCACTACGAGCGTTTTACCGATACTTCCATGTCTCGCCTCAATAGCGTCACCACCGGTTCCATTTATCAAGCGGTGATCAACAAAGAACGCCGCGGTGAGTATCAGGGCAGCACGGTGCAGGTGATTCCGCACATCACTAACGAGATTAAAGAGCGAATTCATCGGGTAGCAAAAAATACTAATCCCGATGTCGTGATTACGGAAATCGGCGGAACGGTGGGAGATATTGAATCTTTGCCGTTTTTGGAGGCAATTCGCCAATTTCGCAAGGATGTCGGCCGGCAAAATGTTGTGTATATGCACGTCACGCTGATACCTTGGATTCCTTCGGCTGGAGAGATGAAAACTAAACCGACTCAGCATTCGGTGAAGGAATTGCGGTCGATCGGCATTCAACCAGATATTTTAGTCTGTCGGTGCGATCGCCCGCTGTCTTTGGGCATGAAACAGAAATTGTCGGAATTCTGCAACGTACCCGAAGAATGCGTCATCACATCTCAAGATGCTAAAAGTATCTACGAAGTACCCCTGATGATGGAACAGGAGGGTTTGGCCCAACAAACGCTCAATTTGCTGCAACTCGAACATCGCCAGCCAGATTTGCATCAGTGGCAAACTTTAGTCAACAGGCTTTACAGTCCCAATCACAAAATTGATATTGCTTTAGTTGGCAAATACGTGCGGTTAAACGATGCTTATCTTTCGGTGGTCGAAGCTTTGCGGCACGCGGCAATTGCGATCGGCTGCGACCTGAATTTGCGCTGGATTAACTCAGAAGATTTAGAATCGGGAAACCTCGATAATTATCTCAAAGATATCAACGGCATTCTTGTACCGGGAGGTTTTGGGGTTCGAGGAGTTGACGGCAAAATAGCGGCGATCGAATATGCCAAACACCATAAAATACCCTTTTTGGGATTGTGTTTGGGGATGCAGTGTGCTGTGATTGAATGGGCCCGCAACACCGCCCAACTCAAGGATGCCAACAGCGCTGAATTTAACCCGGATACATCAAATCCGGTAATTAATTTATTGCCAGAACAGCAAGATGTAGTCGATTTGGGCGGTACAATGCGACTGGGTTTGTATCCGTGCCGCGTCAACCCAGACACCCTCGCTTTCAAACTTTATCAGAAAGAAGTGATTTACGAGCGGCACCGCCATCGGTACGAATTCAACAACGCCTACCGCAATCTTTTCTTAGAATCGGGTTATGCAGTCTCCGGCACATCTCCAGACGGCCGATTAGTAGAAATGATCGAATTGCCGAACCATCCCTTTTTCATAGCCAGTCAATTTCACCCCGAATTCCAATCTCGACCTAGCGCCCCCCACCCATTGTTTCAAGGGTTTATCCAGGCGGCTAGCATCCAGGGAAAGCAGGATGTTTTAGAAGATGAGGGTCGCGGCTTGGTTGCCGAGAAAGTTGCAGCAAACTGATCTCATATCATGTGCGATCGATTAGTTCTGATATATTAGATGTCTGTAGATACTGTCTTGACCTGTCAAGGGGTAGCAGTCAAATAATTGGGGTCGAAAGGCTTTTGGGATTTTAAAAT